>JBCCUO010000167.1:0-7238 GCA_039196805.1 Planctomycetota bacterium
CGGATAGGTCATGTTGACCCCCTTGCCGGTCGACTCGGCGTACCGCGCCACATCCAACCAATGTCGTCCGAACCGTTCGCCAAAGCGATCACTTTCCAGCAACCGATCGATCTGATCATTCACCGCTTTTTGCGGGCTCGATTTCCACTGCTTGGCGAATTGAAACAGCTGCTCCGGCGTCGGTGGCAGGCCATGGAGATCGAATGTCAGTCGCCGCAACACTTGATTGGCTTTGGCATCCGGTGACGGCTCCATCTGCTGCGACTCGAGCCCTGCCAAGATGAATTGATCGACGACCGTTTCGGGCCAGGAGGAGTCGCTGACCACCGGTGGCGTCTGGCGGCGCGGCGGTTGATAACCCCAGAACGTCGCCTTCGCACTTTGAATCGTTTCTTCCGGAATCGCGGACCTTTGAACGACTGGCTTGGTGATCCGCGGATCGACGGCGCCCATTCGGATCCACGTCTCAAAGTCATCGACGATGTGATCGGCGAGTGGCCCTCGTGGCGGCATCTCCATCGCTTCGTACCGCATCGCAGAGAGCAGCAAGCTGTCGTCCGGATCTCCAGGGGTGATCGCTGGACCGCTGTCGCCCCCCAGCTGGACCAGCCGAGCCGTGTCCAGTCGCAAGCCTCCTTTGGCATTCCCTGTCTGGGTGGAGTGGCATCCGTAGCACTCACGGACCAAGACCGGCCTGATCTTGCTCTCAAAGAAGTTGACCTGCTCGGGCGGTAGCTTGTCGACATCGACGTCGTCGGCCCAAGCCGGGCGGCCCGCGCTCAGGCCGGTCATCACCGCCAAAACCATTAGCACCAGGCAAATTCGCATTCCCACACCTTCACGTTCGCATCTCAGGTTCGCTCGCGCTCAAGACGGGGACGCCCGCCAAGGAGTAAAACGTCTAGCACCGTCCAGCGAGGACAGTTCCGCTAGAAAATTACCTTCCGCCGCCGAAAACGGTCGTGCAGGGGGTCTTTGTCGCGTTCCTTCCAATAGGACATGCTTCAATAGTGCCTGACGAAAGACCTCTCCCCGGCCGAGGGCACCGATGCGCAGCGTTGGCCCGCGTCCGACCCCCCCGCGCGGAGGTTGTGCGTTTATTGAGACATGACCAAATCGTGACTTACAACGATCCCCCTCCCTCCGGGAGGGTCGGACGCGGTAGCGGCCGGGGAGGTACGAACCAAGCAGACCCTCTCCGGCCCTAAGAGGCCGACTCTCCCGGAGGGAGAGTGAACTCGCAGAACCGCACGACCTCTAGGCGGCCACCACGAATCCAGTGACCTGAAATGACTCCCGAACCAGCGAACTTGGACAGCCCGGCCAACGTGGACAGCCCGCTCGAAAATCCCGCCGACGAGGGCATGGACCAATGGGTCACCCAAATGCGACAAGGCGATTCAGGTGCGCTGGGCGAGGTGTTTGCGGCCTACCAAGAGCGGTTACGCGGCATCATTCGATTTCGCCTGGACTATCGATTGGCGGGTCGATTCTCCGAATCCGATGTCCTGCAAGAAACCTACATCGCGGCCGCGACCCGGTTGAAGCACTTTGGCGATCAGCCCGACATGCCCGCGTTTCTGTGGCTGCGACTGCTGGCTACCCAGCAGATGATCGACCTGCAACGCAAGCATCTCAAAGCGGAGAAACGGGATGTTCGGCGAGAAATCTCGATCCAGCAGCCGCAATCGGACGCACAAACCTCACTTTGCATCGCCGCTCGGCTGGTTGGTGATCAAACTGGAGTGAGTCAGCTGATCCAAAAGGCAGAGCAAATCGCCAAACTGGAGGAAGTGCTCAATACGATGGACGCGATCGACCGTGAGGTGATCGCACTGCGACACTTCGAGGAGTTGTCGAACATCGAAACCGCTCGGGTGCTTCAGATTGATCCCTCCGCCGCCAGCAAGCGATACGTTCGTGCGATGGCGCGGCTAGCGGAGCTAATCGTTCCCAACGACAAGTGATCACAGCCGACCGTTTGGTACGTTCATCCGACCCTATCACCCAGTCTAGCCATCGTGGCCGCGAACCAATCAGAACCGCCGGCAGCCGAACCCGTTTCCCAGGAAGCGATCGATCAAATTGCCGAGCGATTCATCGCAGCCATCCGCGGTGGCAAGAATCCCTCTGTCGATGACTACTTGCGGGGACGACTCGATGCCGACGGCGAGCTTCGCAGGCTGTTGACCTCGATCGCCATGATCGAAGAACTCAAACATGCCAGTGACGAACTGGTCGGTGAACCCAAGCGAGCGATCGACGACGCGCCTACGATCGAAAGGCTGGGCGACTACCGCATACTGCGTGAAGTGGGTCGCGGCGGCATGGGTGTCGTCTACGAGGCAGTCCACGAGTCACTGCAACGACGCGTCGCGATCAAGGTGTTGACCGCCGCCGGCCCGATCTCCGGTAGTAGCGAGGCCACCTCCGACAGCCAAGCCCATCTGGCACGTTTCCGCCGTGAGGCCAGAGCCGCCGCGCGTCTGCGTCATCCTCACATCGTTCCCGTCTTTGGTGTCGGTCGCTCCGATCAATACGACTACTACGTCATGGAGTATGTCGCTGGAGGCACGCTGCGTGATTGGGTCCAGCGCATTCGAAACACCAAATCACTGGCCAACAGCGATCGCCAAGACAAGTCGGTTGAATCGCCTGACATCCCGGCGAAGTCGCTGCCCATTGGATTGACACCCCGCGCCAGTGGTCAACGGCGGTGCCAGGCGATCGCTTCGCTCGGCCGCGATGTCTGCGACGGGCTGGCTCACGCTCACCAGCAGGGAACGCTGCACCGCGACATCAAACCTGGCAACCTGGTCTTGGACTCGCGCGGGCACGTTTGGATCACCGACTTTGGGCTGGCCAAACTCACCGAGTTGCCCGCCATGACGCAAACGGGAGATTTAGTTGGGACACCTCAGTACATGGCGCCGGAATGCTTCGCGGGGAAGTACGACCAGCGCAGCGAGATCTACGCGGTCGCTCTGGTTCTGTACGAACTGTTGACGTTGGAGCCGGCCATCTTGGGAGCCAGCCAGTCCGAGACAATCGTGCTGGCGATGGCCGGGATCCCTCATTCCCCACGAAAACTGAATCGAGACATCCCACCCGACTTGGAAACCATTCTGCTGCGTGCCTTGTCGCTGGATCCTGACGACCGCTATCAATCGGTGGCCGCACTGCGGGACGATCTGGACTGCTTTCTTGAAGGCCGCGTGATCGCGGCGCGCAGGCATCGTCCCCTGGAACGATTGGCTCGCTGGACGAAGCGCGAGCCCAAGGTGGCGGCACTGACCTTCGCCGTGTTTGCGTCACTGTTGACCTTGAGCATCGTCTCCGTGGCTGCGTACTTCTCGACCCGCTCGGCGCTCGCTTCGACGGCCGCAGCCGAGTTCAAAGCGACACAGCTTTCTGAGCAGCGGGGCCGCGCCTTGGCAGACCGCAACCGTGCCCTGGACGCCGCGACCGCACAACGCCAACGGGCCGAAGCGAACCTGGACGTCGCGATCCGTGCGTTTGACGAAATCATGAGCAATCTGTCGGAGCAGGCGGCTCTGCCGGATGCCGACTTGATGAGCGAAGTGTTCGATACCGCGTCGGCCAGCCTTTCGCCCAGTGATGCGGAACTGCTGCTTTCGCTGGCCGGCTTTTTCGATCAACTGGCCGCAACGAATGACCAGTCACTGCTGTCACAGTCAGCCGATGCGGCCCATCGATTCGCAGACATCTCCTTCCGTTTGGGACAACTCGATGAAGCAGACCAAGCCTACGCCGACGCCTACAAACGTTATGGTCAGCTTCGGCAAGCCGGCTTGGCGACGACGTTGCCCGCCGAGTCCACGCACGCAGAAGACCACCGGCTGATCCAATCAAAAATCCTCAATGAGCGGATCATGATCGCCGGGTTGAGTGGACGATTTGCCGACGCCGTGGAGCTTTTTCATCGGAACACTCAGCTGCTGCAATCATCTACTGAAGTCCAAGAGCATCCGGATGGTCAGTTTCAATACGCGAAGTCTCACGCCTTGATCGCGACGACCGCCTTTCGAAGCGGCATGTCCAATACGGGCAACCCTCTCCCGAATCGCGGCGTCTGGGTTCGTCCCAACAAGCCGACTCAGCGCGGGCCGTCTCTGAGGGTGTTGAGGGAACTGGACTCCATCGAAGTTGCGATCGAAACCTTCAAGCACCTCACCGAGCAGTATCCCAATGAGACGCGATACCAGATCGCCCTTGCCAAATCGCATCGCGACCGCGCCCGAATCGCCAGTCGAGCACGTGCGTCCAAATTGACGAGCACGGTAATGTCCGAGTCGATCAGCGAGTCGATCCGATTGTTTGAGAATTTGCAGAAGCAGATGCCTGACTCCGACCTAATTCGATTCGAACTGGCGGCGTCCCTTTGCAGTTCGACCGCGGTCAACTTCATTCAGTTCAGCCAGGTGCTGTACGCCAACTCGCTGAGCCGTGAACTGTACGAAGCCAATCCGACACTGCCGAGGTACATGGCGCTGCGAGCGTTCACACTGGGGCGTTTGGCCGATGGTCAGTTCCGGACGGCCGAGGGACGATTTCGCAACGCGCGGCTGCTGAAGGCCAGCCGGACACGCCAAGAGGAAATCGCAATGCGTGAGAAGCTGATCGCCGCCATGCCGGCCGTCGCCTCCTACAAGCTGGACCAAGCGGTGGCGTTCGAGTCCCTAGGCGACATCCACACCAAACGTGGTGCTACCACCGAAGCGATCAACTACTACGAACAGTCTTTGAGCCGACTGGAGGCAATGGAAAAGGATGATCAGAAGAGAGCGTTGACGGAGATCCCCATGAAACGGGTGCAAGGCAAGCTGAAGTACCTCACTGATGAAAGAACCGACGGGCCGCGGGATGAAATGCAAGACCCTGCCACTCGGCGGCCCGTTCCCGCGGAATCATCTGCAGCTGATCCATCTCGACGCGGTACAGCGCGTTGAGCGTGGCGGTGACCAATTCATTGGGAGTGTCCAGCCTGGCCGCCAGGAACGCAGTGCTTCCAACCGTCTCGATACCGTCGGCCGGCAAATCGGTTCCCGCGTACTCATCAGCGGCAATGGTCATCGCGCGCAGCGTTGGATGCTGAAGTCCAATTGATGTGCTCTGTTGACGCGACATCGGTACGAGCCGCCAACCGCCATTGCTGAGCAAGTTGGAAACCAATGGGCTGCCACGACCGATGCAAATCACAGCCACCTCCGGAGAATCACTCGTCAAAAGCTGCGGCCATTCGATCACCCGACGCGGCGTCACTTCGTTGGTCAGCGACAACGATTGAAACACCAACTCGGCCGCCAACCGTGATCCGCTACCCTGCGGTCCGACCGCTACCGAACGCCCACGCAACTGTCCAATCGATTGGACGTCGGAGTTGCTTCGTACTAGCACGTGCACCGCTTCGTAGAAGAGCGGCGCCACGACGCAAAGGTTATCGCCGTCAACCGCCGACGCTTGCATCGGAGCGATGTCGACTTTGCCAGCCAACAACCGAGCGCGATTGTCCAGCGAACCACCGCTTTCCAAGACTTCGACATCGATCGGATTGTCGGCCATCAGCTCTCGAGCCAAGGCTCGGGAGACGTCATTGTAGACCCCACCATCTAATCCCCCGGCAATCGTGGCGCGTGATGGCAGCGCGTTACGATAGTAACTCCAGGCCACCGTCAAAGCAGCCAACCCAAATGGCATCAGCATCATCAAACAGAGGATCGCGGTCTGGAATCGTCGATGCGAATCAGACGTCTCCAGAATCCGACGCCCCAACATGGCGCTAACTAAAGGGATACGCTGCACCCAGTGCCAAGCTTTCATGAACGACGAACGGGGACGTGCCGAAATCGGGCGACCTTCCAGGAACGCGGTCAGCTCGCCCGCGAGCGCCTTGCATGAGGGGTACCGCTTCGCGGGATTCTTCTCCAAGCACTTGGCCACGATCGTCTGCAAGTCCAGCGGAGCGTCGGGACGCAAAGTACGCAGCAGCGGAGCCGGGCGATCGACGACTTCGATCAAGGTCTGCACCACGGTATCCGCCACGATTGGAGGACGTCCGGTGATGCACGCGAACAGGATGGCTCCTAGGGAATACACATCACTCTGGTGGCTGGCGCGATCGCTGTGGCCGCCCGCCTGTTCGGGTGCCATGTAGTGGGGCGTTCCCAAGGCGGCACCGCTGCCGGTGACACTGCTGTCAGCATCCAAATGTTTTGCCAAGCCAAAGTCGGTGACCCGCACCTGACCGCCATCATCGATCAACACGTTGGCGGGTTTGAGGTCGCGGTGCAGTACGCCGTTGAGGTGGGCGTGTTCAATCGCCGAGGCGACGTCTCGGACATACTCGGCCGCGACGTTTGGATCCAGCGGGCTGCGATTGATCAAACGCTGCAGATCGGTACCTTCGATGTGTTCCATCGAAAAGAAGTGGTGTCCGGCACGATGCCCAAACTGGTGCACAGCGACGATGCCCGAATGATTCAATCGAGCGGCGGCTTGTGCCTCGGTATAGAACCGGCGCACCTCCGCATCACTGGCCAGCATGCCACTGCGAATCATCTTGACGGCCACGGTCCGGTCCAACATCCGCTGCTTGGCGCGGTACACCACGCCCATGCCGCCGCGACCGATCACTTCTAACAGTTGATAGTCGCCAAGATCGAACGGTAGTGTTGGCCCTGGATCATCTTTGCCACGATGCGGCATTGGCAGAGTCGCCGCGGGATCACCACCCGACAGGTCGCCCGCCGCCCCTGCGTCTGCCTTATGAACCGTGTCGGCACCTGCGTTGACGGACGCTGGGGGAACCAACACATTCTGAGTCATTTGCCCAAACTGATCGGCCGCCTCCATCAACTCCTTTAGCTGATCAGCCAGCTGAGGAAACTGCTGCAGAAACTCCTCGCGGCTGGCGACTTCACCCGCATCGCAGCTTCGCAGATAGGCTGCGAAAGCTTCATCGAGGGAATCGTCGTCGGGCGAGGTCTGGTTCATGGCTGACTGGGGTTACAAGCGATCAGGCTATGAGAAGTGCGTTGTGGGGCGCGGTAAACGGACAGATCGCAGACACAACACTCTCCGACGGCCGATTCGTCGCCTTCGACTCGCCCAGAAGGTTCAGGCGATGACCCTGTTGACCCCAACCTCAAAGATAAGGACTGCTTCGCGTCGCAAAGTGATCACGAAGCTTTTTTAATCCTCGTTTCAACAATCCCGCC
>JBCCUO010000168.1:0-7232 GCA_039196805.1 Planctomycetota bacterium
CTGAAGCAGCAACGTGGACTGCTGCTACAGCATCCGCAGCTGGGCCGTCGTAGCGAAGATGATGTGTTGCCGCACCTGGACAAAGATCTGGTCAACCGTCTTCTGGACCTCCGCCAAACCCGGCTTCGCGATGATCGCATGATGGTTTCTGACCACACGCAGACGGTCGTCCAAATCCCCGACCCGATCGACGCCCGCAAAACGATGATCGCTTTGGAACCAGTCGTCGTACGTGGACGCCCGGCGCAGATCGCTGACACCGGCTGGATCGTCGCTTCGGTCAGTTCACAAGCCAATTCGCCGCAACGAGACGAATCAGACGATTGATTGAGGAACCCACTCCGGTGCGTTTTGAGGTTGCGTTAGATGCCGATCGTATTTGATGGACACTGCAAATCGCGGTGAGCATCCGACGAACTTGGCACCACTCGCCCAGCTTCGGGGAGAGGGGAGCCAGCGCGTGATGTGTAGATACCAAAGCCTCCAAGCGAGAGGATGATATCGAAAATCGCAACTTCAAAATCGGGGCGTCAGCGATGATCCGCCCACGACGGGTCACGATCAAGCCGTCATACGAGCCCGTGTTCGAACGACCAGGTACAACATCAAGCCGCTGAGAACGGTGATGACCAAGGCAATCGCTTGAACGGGCTTGTGGTAGAGCGTCAGCGCCGAGATGAACAACGTGGCCACGACGTACAGAACCACGGGCACGCGGGTAGCCCAATGAGGAACGGCATCGTCTCCGCTGCCCGAACGAAGCAACAGTGTGCTCGCCGTCGCTGCCGCAGACAGCGAAAGTGACAGGCCCAAGTAGGAAAGCAGCGACTCGAGTTGCGAAAACCAAACAACGATTGCAACCGCCATCCCTTGCAGCACGACGGCGAATGTGGGGGGGGACTTGGGCGAGTGCAGGGCCGCAGGCAGCAAACCATCTTGAGCCATTTTGGCGTACACTCGAGGACCAGCCATCACGATCGAGGAAACGCTGCTGGCTAGCCCGATGCAAATTGCAATCGTTACCAGCATCGACATCGAGGGACCTCCAATCGCTTCGGCCGCAATCGTGGCCACGGTGGGTTGACCAGCGATCGCACCGGAGTCTGCTCCAAACAAAAATACGGTGTTCAGAAGCAGATAAAGCACCGTAATCGCGATCGTGCCTCCAACCATCGCACGTCTCACGCCCGCGTGTCCTTCAGCGGCTTCGCCGGCCACGTAGATCGCCGCGTTGAATCCGCTATAGCTGAGTGAGATCCACATCACCGTCGTCGCAAACGCGAACCAACTGACCGATGCAGCAGGCATCAATTCCGGCATTGAACTCCATCGACCGGCGTTGACCCAAGACCAGGCCAAAAATGCGCCCAGCAAGAGCAACTTGACCAACACAACCGCGGTTTGCCCCCAGGCTCCGCCTTGCGTGTGAAAGGCGTGGGCAGCTGTCGCGAACAGCACCAAGCCGACCCCGATCGTGCCGCTTGGGAGGCCCGATTCGCCGGGCATCGCGGAGAGCACGTACGTTTCGAACGCCAGCGCGGCATACGCCCCCGCGCCGGTGAACCCAGCCAGCATCGACACCCAGCCAGCAAGAAAACCCGCCGAGGGATGAACGCTACGGGAGAGAAACAAGTACTCGCCACCGTTCGCGGTCAACCGACTAGCGAGCTGTCCATAGCTGTATGCGCCACAGGTCGCGATCAGGCCACCCACTGCCCAGGCGGCCATCACCCAGGCTGGATCTTGAAGATCCGCCAAGGCAAAGCCGCTGGTGGTAAAGACACCCGCGCCGACCATGCTGGCGACCACCAGCGCCGTCAATGACACCGTGCCCAGACGCCGGTCAGAAGTGGACTCAGTCGGCGACTTGCCGCTCATGGACGCCGAAACCGCAAGCAGTAATTCTCTTTCAGCCCAGCGACCTCAACCTGCTCGATGAATTCAAAGCCAGCCTCCTCGATCTCACTGCGAAACACCTCTTTACCGGCTCGGACATGCCCCAGCGTCCAGTCGCGGGAAACGCCGGGGATTCGTTCAAAGTCCACCAACACCAGCTGTCCGCCGGGCTTCACCGCCTTCAAGATCGATCGCAGCGAGTCAGCGGGGAACTCAAAGTGGTGGTAGACATCGCAGATGAACGCCAAGTCCACACTGTCGGGCGGCATTCGGATATCGTTTTGGCCCGCCAGGACGGGAGTGATGTTGGTCAGCGACCGAGCCTCCTGGAGTCGCGCGACACGTTGCAAGAAGTTCGGCGCGATGTCGATCGCATACACCCAGCCTTTGGCCCCCACTTGCTCACTCATCAGTGGCAAGAACAGCCCGGTTCCCGTCCCGACATCGGCGACACGATCACCCGGCTTGAGCCCCAACGCCTCAACCAGATCGAAGCGATGGCGAAAGACCTCGCGGCTTTCGACTTCAAACTTCTTGACGAACTCGGAGGGGTCCAAATTGGGGTTTAGGAACGCGTCGTTGATGCCCGGGTTCACACTCTTGGCGGCGCGCGAAGTAGGCGGCTGGTCCTGAGCCAGACACGTCATCGCCGGAACCGAAACCGCGCCCAACCACAACCAACAAGCCAGCACGCGAATCATTGGATCTCTCCGGGAGCACGAACGAAAACCCTAGCATAGCTTCCGGAACACATTGTCGAGCGCTTGCTCCATGATCCCGAGCCAGCTTTCGAGGCAAAGCGAACCAGCGGCCGTTGGCCAACCGCTCCCAAGCCAAGCCTTCGGAGAAGGCTGGCTACTTTGTCGACAGATCACTTCCGTGATCCCGAGCCGCGCTCCGCCGCGAAGCGAACCAAGCGGCCGTTGGCCGGCCGCTCCAGCCAAGCCTTCGGAGAAGGCTGGCTACTTTGTCGAAGCTCTCCGTAAATCCGTTCGCAGAAGGCGAGCTACACGGTCTTGCGGTTGAGGGCGGAGTGATTGGGACCGACCAGACCGCTGATCAAGCCGATCTTCTGCAGCAGGCTGAGCGTCATCCACGTCACGTCGATCTCCCACCAGCGATGGCCGTGGCGGGCCGATCGCGGGTCGGCGTGGTGGTTGTTGTGCCAGCCCTCGCCATTGGTCAAGAGAGCAAACAGCCAATTGTTGCGGCTGTCCTCGCGAGTCTCGTAGTTGCGATACCCCCACATGTGTGAAAAGGAATTGATCCCCCACGTCACATGCCAAGTGAAGATCGTTCGCATCACGACGCCCCAAATCAGCCACTGAGCGCCAACTCGATAAGACTCGGCAAACGTGCCCCCGATCACCCAGCCAATCAGCGAACCAATGGCGACCATCACCACTGCGTGGGCGACGTAGACCCAAACCCAGTTGAGGCCTTTTTGCAGCCAGCGGTAGTAACCATCACGCAGGATGTCCCGCGTGTATCTGTCGTACGCCGCCGCCGTGCTCAGCTGGCGGTTGTCCACGAACAGCCAGCCCATGTGTGACCAGAACGCACTGACTCGGGGCGTGTGCGGATCGTTTTGATGATCGGAGTGCTGGTGGTGAACGCGGTGCACCAAGACCCAGCGTGCGGGCGAATCTTGGAAGCTGCAAACCCCTAGTGTCGTCAGTGCATGCTCGAACCACTTGGGGCATTTGAACCCGCGATGAGTCAACAACCGATGATAGCCGGCACCGATCCCCATCGATGTGAACAGATAGTTTCCCACAAACAACCAAGCCACGCCCCACCAACTAAACATCGACGGTAGAAACGCGAGCGGTATCAGCAGGTGGAACGCGATGACCGGCAACAGGTATTCCCACAACAAGCGACTTTCCGGCCCGACGCCCTCGGGAAGCGGCAGACGCTTCGATGAGACTGCCTCGTCAGGCTCCTGGCCATCATCCAAGAGCTGATCTTGGGCAATCGAGTCGTCGTTGCCGGCGTCACGGCCTGAACGCGAGGCCGAATCAGGAGGAGTGGCCAGAGACATGCGAGCAATCCAAAATCGAGAGCAGGTGTTGGTCGTCGATCAGCAGACTACCAAGGGTGGCCACTTCACGGGAATGTCAGACGCGTATCCTAGCTGCGGCTAGACTAAGGAACCGCATTTCGCTTCCCCGCCACGACACCCTCCATGCTCGCATCCCACCCGTTTCTTGCCGCCATAGGTTTGTTGTGGATCGGTTTGTTGATCGTGCCTGCATCCGACGCAGCAGCCGAGCGCGTCAATTTCGACCGCGACGTGCGGCCGATTCTGACTCAGCACTGCTCGTCGTGCCACGGTGGCGTCAAACAAGCGGCGGATCTGTCGTTTGTCAGTCCCGCAGACGTACTTCCCCCGTCGGGCTGGGTCGTGGAACCAGGCGATCCTGAGGCTTCGTTGCTGATCGAGCGGATCTTGTCGGACGATCCTGACGAACGAATGCCGCCACCCGATGAGCATCCCGAGCCAGTGCCGGTGGAACAAATCGAAACCCTTGTCCGATGGGTGCGCGAAGGTGCACGCTGGGCGGGGCCGTGGGCGATTCAGCCGCTGGTTGATTCCGTTGCTCCCGCGTCCTCTGACCGCGTCAATCGGCCGCTGGATCATTTTGTCCTAGATCGACTTCGAAAAGCCGGATTGTCTTTTTCCGCGCCGGCGGCACCCGAGACGTGGTTGCGACGAGTCAGCTTTGACCTGATTGGTATCCCACCGACTCCGACTCAACTTGAACAGTTCGTCAGTCGTTGCGGAAAAACCTCTGATGCGTCCTCCCGACAGCGCGTGTACGCACGCGAAGTCGACCGTCTACTGTCTGATCCTCGATTCGGCGAACGCTGGGCGTCGGTCTGGATGGACTTGGCTCGATACGCCGATTCGATGGGGTTTGAAAAAGATCCGCACCGAAATATGTGGCCTTACCGCGACTGGCTGATTCGCGTTTTTAATTCAGACATGCCGTATGACGAGTTCACGATCAAACAACTTGCCGGAGACTTGCTGCCCGGTCCGAACACGGACGACTTGATCGCGACTGCGTTCCATCGCAACACCCAGACCAACACGGAAGGGGGCACCGATGACGAAGAGTTTCGTGTCGCGGCTGTCATCGACCGCATCAATACAACGTGGACGGTCTGGCAAGCGACCACGATGGGCTGCGTCCAGTGCCATGCTCACCCCTACGATCCACTGCAGCACCAAGACTACTATCGATCCATGGCGATATGGAACAACACTTATGACGCCGACTTGAGCGACGACTGGCCAACCCTCTCGATCCCCGCGAATGCCGAGTCGCTGGAAGAAGCAACCGCCGTTCAGTGGCAACACCAGCAGTCCCGGCATCAACTGAATCGCATGGGAAGCGATGTCGCGGCCACGGCAAGCTGGCGGCCCATGGCTCCAGTCAGTGTCCACACAACGGGTGGACGACTGGCGATTGATGACGATTGGGTGCGAACCGATGGAGGCACCTTCCCCGTCGGCGTGAAGTACACCGCAGGCTATCGATCGCCCACTGCATCGCTGACCGCACTTCGCATCGAGATTCGCCCGCAAGACCGAGACGTCAGTGACTGGCCACAGGAAGGCGGTGTCCTGAGTGAGTTGAAAATCGAGCTGGTTACGGAAGGCCAGGAGCCGAGCACGGTGACTCCGACCACCGTGTTTGCTGACGCGATCACCGGGGCGTCCGACCCGGAGCAAAGCTTGCACAAAGGACGCGATGGCGTTGGCGAGTTTCCCAAACTGAATCGGCCCCGCGAAGCTTACTTCGTTTTCGACCCTCCGCTATCGATCGGACCCGACCAGCAATTGCGGCTATCGATGACACAGTCGCAATCGAAACCAGGGAACGTCGCGTTGCCCCTAAGAAACTTCCGTTGGTCGGCGACCGAAGACGCGACCTGGACAACACTGCTTCAAAGCGACCGTTATCAGTCGGCCCTCGCTCAGCGCGACCAGCTCAAGCGTCAAGCCAACCAAGTCAAGGGAGTCGCACTACCGATCGCCATGCGACGTCCCGACGAAGCGGCACGATCGACGCATCTCTTCATTCGCGGAAACTGGCAAGAGCATGGCCCCGAAGCCATGCCCGGCCTGCCCGGCGTGTTCGACGCGTCCGGTATCGGTACAGGCAAGGTTCGTGACCGGCTGGAGTTCGCGCGTTGGCTGGTCAGCGACGCCAATCCTCTGGCCGCTCGCGTGTGGGCCAATCGCGTTTGGGCCCAACTTTTTGGCGTCGGGTTAGTCGAAACGCTGGAAGACTTCGGTGGTAGCGGCCAGCAGCCGTCCCATCCGCGGCTCCTGGATCATCTGGCCAGCCGAATGCGCGACGATCACCGCTGGAGCTTGAAGGCCACGCTTCGTCAGTGGGTGCTGTCCACCGTCTATCAACAGACGGGCGACGCGAGTCCGGAGTCCCGCGAGAGCGATCCGGCCAACCGGTGGCTGGCGCGCGGTCCACGAACACGACTGACCGCCGAGATGGTTCGCGACCAGGCGCTGGCCGTCTCCGGGCTGATCGAAAACCGTCAAGGCGGACAAAGCGTGATGCCGCCGCAACCGGATGGTGTTTGGCAAACCGTTTACAGCGGCGCGAAGTGGGAAACGGCCGAGGGTGCCAATCGGTACCGCCGCGGGTTGTACACCTATTGGCGACGCACCAGTCCCTATCCCAGCTTCCTGACGTTCGACTCGCCCACGCGAGATCTCTGCGTCGCCCGACGGATTCCCACCAACACTCCGATGCAGGCGTTGGTGACCCTCAACGATCCGGTCTACGTCGAGTCGGCGGCGGCGCTCGCGAAGCGAGCCGCCGAGCTGCATGACGGCGATCGTGACCAGACCATTGCTTGGATCTTCAGGGCCGCCACCAGCCAAACGCCCAGAGATCGCGAATGGAGCCTGCTCCGCGACCTGTTCAACGATCTAGAACAGGAAACGGGGTCCGCTGCGGCCGCGATGGAGTTGGTCGCCGGTGCAATCCTGAACCTCGATAAGGCAATGACCAAGTAACGAGACTGCCCAGATGAACCCTCTTTCGATGATGCAGGAAATCACACATCGGTCGCTACAGCTAACGACTCGGCGACACTTTTTGCGCGATTGCCAGCTCGGATTAGCCGGGATGTGGCTCGGAAGCCAGAGCGACGCCAATGCCTCGGAGTCGAGTGGGGCTTCGGAGTCGAGTGCGACTACGGAGACGACTGGCGCCGCGATGGCCCGCGCCAAGCGGGTGATCTTTCTGCACATGGCGGGCGCACCCAGCCAGCTGGAACTGTTCGACTACAAACCCGAC
>JBCCUO010000169.1:0-7207 GCA_039196805.1 Planctomycetota bacterium
CTCGCCAGCCCTCTTGAGCGGCCACCCAGTATCGTTACGCTCACACACTAATGGGTGGCAGGGCTTTCCATGGACTCCTGGGCAATCCGGAAACGCCATGGCTCGCTTTGTCACTCGACTCTTATCTCACTCCATGCACGGGTGGTGGTCGGATGCGACGAGCGCAAGAACGATCGGGTTGGCTTTTGGGCAGGAAGGGTGGCAGGTGGCAAGGAGCAGATTCGTCTCGTCGAAGGCGGCGAGCCACGCGAGATCAAGTCCAGGCGACCAAGCTTCGACACGAGATACTTGAGCAGCGTCGATTGTTGGCGGCCGATGTCTTGGACCTACCAGTTCCACTGACGGCGTTTCCACCGGGCGGCAGCCTGGGAGCGTCTTCATCGGTTCCGATCAACTTGGCTGCCCCTGGCGAAGTCGACACGGTTCGGGTCCCGCTCGAAGTCTCGAGCGGCCGCAATCTGTCTGTCGCTGCGATTCCGGGCAATTCGACATTGGCCACCGAGTTGGTAATCGTTGACGCGTCCAGCACGGAAGTCGGTCGCGTGTCGGCCGCGGCGGGTCAGGCGGCTGGCATCAACCAGCTGCCCATTCTGTCTGACGGCACCTATCAGATCTTGGTTTCCGCCCTTGCTGGATCGGGCGACGTCGACCTTCAAGTCTTCTCTGGGACAACGCTTGAACTGGAGTCGACGAGCGGAGTCAACGACACGTCCGCCACCGCTCAAGACCTGTCCGCTGATGGCCTGGCGCTAGACACGGACGGCGTGAGGTACTTGGTGGCTGGTCGCCAAAGCGTTGACCAAGACTGGTATCGAATACCAGTGACTGCGGGGGACGAGATCAGCATCGAGGCGTATGCGTTGAACCCACCGAACATCCAGTTGATCGATCCCAACAACGTCGTGCGGGCGATCGATGTCGGCGGCGTCATCGAAGGTTTTGACGCGGATGTCACCGGCGACTACTTCATCCGTTTGACGCCTCGTAGGTTCACCCAGCAGGACTATGCGTTGCTGGTAACGAACAACGCATCGGTTTCTTCCCAGCTGACGACTGAGATTCCCGGAACGGCACAGCTCCCCATCAGCGGCTTGGGCTTTGGCAGTTTGAGTGCCAGTGTGGATAGTCCTATCCGTGTCGCGATTCATGCCGACCCAGGCGACAACAACGAAGACGCGTTGGTCGCCCAGCTGAACGACGACACCACGGCGGACTTTGAAGCGGTCAGCGTCCTGACCACCCAAATCGATACGCTGGAAGAACTGCAGCAGTACGATGTGATTTTACTGGGCGCGCCCTATGAGACGTTGTCGACCGCGGCGGCGCTTGCCCTTCGGCAGTACGCGGAACTGGGTGGCGGCGTCGTCGGCACCGGGTACCTTGCGTTCGCCTACCGAGGCTTCAGTTCCAGCAACACGGTGCTGCAACAGCTCAACGCGATTCTTCCGGTCGACATGACCAGCCCAAGGGTCAGCACCAGTGGCGGCATCACGGTCAGTTCGACTTCGCATCCGATCACCGACGGACTGACGACGTTCACCTTCACCGGCACCTCGGATGGCTACGCCGCCGCCGATCCTGATGCCACTGTGTTGGCAACGCTGGGCACGACTACTCCCGCGATCTCGTTCGTCGAACGGACCGGAAAGTCGGCTTACCTCTCGCCCGCTTACCACTGGAGTACGTTTCCCGAGCTTCGGACTGGCGGACCCGATCAGCTGCTGGAACAAACTGTTGCCTGGGCGGCTCAAGGAGACGGTGTCGATCGATTCGCTTTCTTTGCCGATGATGGGGATGCCGTCAACGTATCACTTACGTCGTTATCGGGTGGGGATCCGATCGGATCGAACGACGCTGAGTTTCAAGTCTCCCTTTATGCTTTTGATTCACCAACTCCCGATACCGCCGTAGCAACGACCGGGCCATCATCAGCTGGCAGCGATCCCAGCGACCTCGACTACGTGATTCCGATCGATGGCGGCGGGCGATACATCGCGGAGGTCTCTGCGCAGGCCGGCCAGGGCAGCTATGTGGTGGACGTCAATGGAGGCAAACCACTGGCGCCACAATCGATTCTTGGGGTCGAGTCGTCCGGACTCCCGGATGAACCGGTCAACAATCTCAGTCGCTTCATTACCGTCGCGTTTGATCGACCGATCGATCTTGGATCCGTTCAGCCAGCCGACTTTCAGATTCAGTTTGAGGGGATTGGCGGTACATCGGTAGCTGCAAGCGCGGTCCAGCCGGTCAATGCCGAGTCCGTCAGGTTCGAGCTTCCCGTGGGCGAGCCTTACTATGTCCAGGATGGCAACTACAACATCACGATCGGCGACGTGACGGCCCTGGATCAAACGACTCTTCCAGACACCCTATTCACGGTCACGATCGATACGGATCCACCGGAATTCATCAGCAGCAGCCTTGACGTTGACCGCAACGTGGGTCGCAACGATGCGGACATCACCGTTCGACTTGTTGCCGACGAACCACTTCGTGACTTTTCAATCGATTCCTTCCCGATCCGTCTTCAAGCCCTCGATGCTCAGATCGGAGAACCGTCGGATCGCGGCCCCAACCAGGTCACGTACAGCGAGGCACTCAATCAGGTCACCGTTCAGTTCAACAGCGTTCCCGCCGGTCGGCATGACTTCCAACTGACGCCTCAGTTTGGTTCTTACGTGGACATTGCTGGGAATTTGCTGGACGGCGATTTGGACGGACTGGCAGGTGGGATGTTCCAGCTTCCAATCATCGTCGATTTTGACCCGGTCGTGCCCAATCCGTCGGCTCAGTCGCCGATCGGTGCCGGTGTTTCCAAGCTTGCAGTGCAGTCGGTTGCGGAAACCGTCGGGGACGTCGATACGTTTCCTCTGGAACTGGAGGCGAGCGCCAGTGTTGCGATCCGCATCACACCGCATGATCCCGCCACGTCATTGTCTCTCAGAATTTTGGATCCTGCCGGCACTGAGGTCGCCGTCCAGGGACCGCGTCCGGATGGAGTCGTGCTGATCACGCAGCCCACCATCGATTCGGCCGGCATTCACAGTTTGGAGGTCACCGGCTCCGGCGCTCCGGGTGGCTACCAACTGGAGTTGCTGTTCAACGCTGGGTTCGAGTCCGAAGTGTCCGACGGCGAAAACGATACCATCGCGAGTGCCGAGTCGCCCACGATGGCGCCCCGCCAACTTGCTCCCGGTGCTTCGACGACGGCCATCTCGGCGCGCATCGGACAGTCGATCTCCGTGTCGGCCATCGAAGACATTGGCATCCCCGGTTTCTTTGACGTCCCGCGTGCTGTCACACCGTGGCCAGGGGGAACGACCGAGTTTCTGCTGACCGATGGATCTGATGTCTTCCAGCTGACAGCTGCCGGCGTCGCGTCGATGCCTGTTGGACTGGACCACTTTGCTCACGGCATTGCGTTTGACGGCACCAACTTGCTGACCATCAGCACTCAAGACAATGTCTTACGGACGGTCGACATCACCGACGGATCGACGCTTTCCACAATTGAAATGACGGCTTCCGACGGGGGCGCGATCCAGCGTGGATACTCGTTGGCGTTCTCGCCCACCGGAACGCTGTACGCGATCGTCCGCAATGAAGAGACGTTCGATCGCGCGCTGACCACCATCGACCCATCGACAGGTGTCGTCACGTTCCTTGGCGACTTTCAGGATTCCTTCTCGGAACTGGCTTTTGAACCGACAACCGGTGAGTTGTTCGCGGTCACAGGAGACGGCGCCTCGCGTTCTCGGTCGCTGTTTCAGGTCACGGAGACAGAAAGCGGAATCGCTACCGAATTTCTCTTTGAGTTCGACACTCAGGGGTCTGGCGAAGCGATCGCGTTTGATCCGGTCACAGGCGATTTGTATCACGCGTCCTCGTTTGGGGGTGGCTTCGGCGAAGAGATCGAGTCATCCGATGATCCTGCCAACTTGGACGCTCCTAACGAAGACCCACCAGTAACCGATTGGCAACGAGTCGTCTTGCTGCGACAAGAGGATTCGGTTGATGTGCACCGAGTTGCAGTCACCGCTGGCCAATGGGTATCCGTCGCCGTCAGCGATGGCGGGCTCGGCCTGGAGTTGCTGAACTCAGCTGGCGAAGTGGTTGCCGTCGGAACGCCTCGTGGTGGCAACATCGCCATCGAAGGCTTCGTCGCGTCGACCAATGCTGACTACTTTGCCCGCGTTAGCTCGCAAGCCGGCAGTAGCGATTATCGGTTGGTCATCTCACGCGACGCCTTGTTGTCACTACCGGGATCGACGTTCGGTGGCCCGCAAACAATCCCCCCATCGGGCATCATCTACGGACGGACCGGTCAATCAGGTGGTCAAGGGTCCGCTTCGTTCGACACGCCCGTCTCGCTGGGGCGAACGCTGTTTGACGCGGAAAACTATCGCTGGGACTTCTCTTCAACCGCGTCGGTCAATGATGGTTCGTCCGATGCCTACGACGGCGGAATGCGACTGGAGGGCTTCCAGAGCGTCTCGTCAGGGTTCTCGGATGCGAGCGGACGGTCGCTGAGGTTCGCTCCTTCTACCGTAGCCTCACTGACTTCGGAACGTCTGGTCTATGTTCCCTCCAACGACACGTTCGCGCGATTCATTGATGTGTTCACCAACAACACTTCCACCGCGATCACCCAAACCATCAGCTATCGCACCAACCTGGGGTCCGACGGAGGAACCGTCGTCGTCGCCACAGACAACGGGGACTCGACGGTGTCGACGGACGATCGCTGGATTCTGACGGACGACTCCACGAACAACGGCAACGATCCGGCAGTGGCCCATTTGTTTGGCGGATTGGGCGGGATCCAGCCCGACACGCTGACACGTTCCGGTGACAACGTGAATTGGTCGTACGACCTGACAGTCCAGCCAGGCGAAACCGTGTCGCTGATGAGTTTCGCGGTCCAGAATTTTGACCGGGACTCGGCCGAGACCAAGACGCGAGAGTTGTCCAACTTGGAAGGGAACGCACTCGCTGAGTTGCCGTCCGACTTGATCGGAACGCTGCTGAACTGGACGATCGAACCCGATGAGTCCAGCTATGATTTTGTTGTCGGCACGCCGACCACGGTGCAAATCTCAACCGCCACACCGGGCGATGCAGACGGCCTTCCGCTCAACCCGGCAGACCCACGCGTCGATCTGTTCGACCCCCGCAGCGCAACACCGGACGAACCGGTTGCGAGTGACGACAACAGCGCGGTCGACGGCCGTAATGCATTGCTCGACTATGACGTGACCGCGGGCGAGACAGGCGAATTCGGTTTCAATGTACTCGGATCGCCCGGCGGAGATTTCGTCGCCCAAGTCAGCGGCACGGCCGATGGCGATGTCACCGGCGCGAGCGTGATGTTGGGGACGTTCGCGGAGCTGGACGAGAGTCTCTTGGCTTTCCCCAGCACCTTGCGGTTGGTGACTGACGCGGACATCGATCTTGCATCCGTGGACGCCAGCGATTTGCGGGTCAACGGCGTGCCAGCCACCAGCGTGCAGGTCATCGACGGACGGACCCTGGAGTTTGATGTTGCTTCGCTGGCCGCAGGAGAAGGCACGTATGTGATCTCCGTTTCCGGTGGCGCCCTGAGTTCGCTAGCCGGATTGCCGCTGGAACCGATCGGACAGACCTTTCGCGTCGATACCAGCAGCCCGGTGGTAGTCTCGTCGACGATTGCTCCGGGCGATTCGGTCTCCCCTGGCACGTTGACGTATCAGGTGACCTTTAGCGAACCCTTGTTGCCGGAAACGGTGACCGCCGATCAGTTTCAATTGACGCCGTTCGGTGGAACGGGGCAGGTCGCCGACGAGCTGCTCTACGACCCCGTCGCATCGGTCGCCACCGTCACGTTCGAAGGCTTGGTGGAGACCGCGTATGAACTGAGAATCAGCTCCGGTGCAACAGGAGTTACCGATGTGCTGGGCAACCAATTGGATGGTGGTCCCTCCGACCCGTTGCCCAGTGGAGACGGAATCCCGGGTGACGATTTCGTCTTGTCATTCGTTGTCGACACGTCCACGTCCGCACTACCGATCCCTGTGGAAGCGATCAAGCCGTTTAGCGGACGAGTCTACAAAGCGTCCACCGACGCGTTGATCGGAACTGCTGACGACGAAGACCGTTTTGCGATCTCGTTGGCCGAGGGGCAAGCATTCTTTGCCGCCGTGGATGCATCAGCGGGGCTGTTAGCTCAGGTTTCTGTGATCGATCCATCAGGAAGCACGGTATCAACGACCGCGGCGACGGCCCCCGGACAGCAGGTGACCTCCCCGACGCTGGTTGCCCCATCCGACGGTGTTTTCACCATCGTCGTGTCATCCGGCCTTGACACAACGGGCGGCTACTCGGTCACGGGATGGCTGGGCGCCGCACCCGAAACGGAAGCACGCGATGCGCTTCCGGACAACGATTCGATTGCCAACGCTCAGCCGCTAGTGCTGCTGCCAGTACGCCCAACGGATTCGTCACTCGATCCGGCGACCCGCGCCGCGGTGGTCGGTCAGGGCGGGACGGATGACTATTTCTCGCTACCGGTGACAGAGGGTCGCCCGATCAGCTTGGCGTTGGCGGTCGACGCAGAACCGGGACTGATGACTCCGGAAGCCTTTCAGTTGCTCGATCCTGCCGGCAACGTTTTGGCTGTTTCGCTGCCACGTCCCGATGGAGTGACGTTCGACATCTCGGAGTTTTTGCCAGAGGCGGACGGCAGTGTCTTCGTTCGCGTGTTGGCTCCCGATGCTCCGTATGCACTGGCCGTGGTCAGTGATGGCCTGTTCGATGTCGAACCCAATGATGACGGGCCGTCAGCACAGCCAGTACAAGTCGCTGACCAGATCTTGGGTGGTCTGTCGTTGGGAGCCAACGCGTTCGAGGTAGACTTCGCAGACAACCTGGGCGGGCCTTCCCTGGACCAGTTTGTGCCCACCGGACTGTGGCACGTCACCGACCAATGTGATAACGATCCGTCCGCGCATTCCTTGCCAGGCTTTGCGTACTTTGGCATCGATAGCAGTTGTAGCTTCAATGCAGGAACGGTTTCCGGAACCCTGACCAGTCCCGCACTGGGGCTGCGGAACGGATCATCACCGGCCTTGCGGCTGAAGTACCGACTCGGCAGCGAGTCGGGCACGACCTATGACCGGGCCGAAGTACAAGTCAGTATCGATGGTGGCATCAACTTCACTACCGTCGCAAC
>JBCCUO010000170.1:0-7203 GCA_039196805.1 Planctomycetota bacterium
GTCCGACTCAAACATTGTACAAGACGATTTGTAGACGCGATATCTTGGATTGTTTTCATCAACGCTGAACGTTTTGCCATCGTGAATTGTTGGGTTCTCGATGGCGACGTAGAGGAGAAACTGGTGAAGTCGAATCGCATGTGGCCGATACGTTGACCGGCTTCTGGCGTTTGTACGAGAGCCGATGCCACCTGGTCCAACAGGACGCGCTGCGCGAACGTGGCCGCCGTCTGCAGAACATCATTCAAGCTCGATCGGAAATCGACTCCGGCCCCATCGAACAGATCAAGGTCAAGCAGCGTTCCGCCCGCCGTCGCGATGCCTGGCTGCAGCTGCAAAGTCAGGTGTTGCAGCGACAGGCAAGCCTGAAGAATCTGGTCGGCAGCGACGCCGACTTTGAACATGTGGACGCCGGCGAGTGGATTCCCGTTGCTGAGATCGAGTTCCCCGTACTGCCCCTGTCCATTCGCGATGCCACCCGTCGCGGGATCGAGAATCGTCCGGAAGTTCGTCGAGCCACCGAGTCGTTGCGAGCGGCCGCGAACGATATCGAAGTCAGTCGCAATGAATTGTTGCCCAGACTGGATGCGGTAATCGATGCCTATCTCTCAGGATTGAACGGCAATCGCGACGTAGCTCGTTCGTTCGGAGACCAATTCAGTCGGGGTGGTCCAGGGCTTTCTGCCAGTCTGCAGTACAACCTGCCCATCTCGCAACGATTGGCACGTTCGAAGTATCGCACCGCCTTGCAGCGGTATCGGCAAAGGAGCGAGGAGCTGCGTGAATCGATTCAGCTGGTTCACACCGATGTTGAGACCAGCCTGATTCGATGGCATGTTTCCCAGCAGTTGATCCACAGCAAGCGAGACACCCTGGCGACCGCGATCGAAGAAGAGCGGATCTTGACCGCTCGGTGGAAGACCGTGGGCGGCGATGGCGGACGTGCCGGTGTGGTCTTGGAAAGCGTTTTGGACGCTCAACAACGAAGGGCCGAAGCTGAGCAGTCGCTGGTGACAGCCTACGTGGATCAAGTCATCGCTTTGATCAGTCTGCAGCGGGCCATGGGCACGTTGCTGATCGACGAGCAGATCCAACCAAGTCGCGATTCAGCGGGTGACGTCCGGTTTGACACCACAGGTTTCGTCCCCGGCGTTTCCGTCTCGTCACCAACGCATCCACCGGTTCACTCTCCCTCTGGGCGAGTCGGTCTTCCAGAGCCGGAAAGGGAACGCACACCCCGTCGCCTGCCGCCAGCGATCTCGCCATCTCCGATGTCTCTTGTGGAGTCTGGATCGCTTGAGGCTTTGCCCGCCGACCAAGATGGGCTGATTCAACTCGCGCCGGCTGAGGGGAATCCATGAGTTTGGTAGGTCGGACCTGCTTGATTGCCGCGATCGCGATTCTGGTTGACACCGGGACCGCGACGGCTCAAGGTCCGTCGCAACCACTCGTCTACGAAGGGTTTACCGAACCGCAAATCGATATCTTGGTCAGCGGCATGGACATGGGCCGACTGTCGACGATGGACGTCAAGGTCGGCCAACGGGTCCGGAAAGGCGAACAGATCGCAAAGCTGGACGACGATCTACAGCGGGCGGCGCTTGAGATTGCGAACATGCAAGCGACAGCGACTGGGGAGTTAGACGTCGCCCGCAGCGAGCTTCGGATGTACCGCAGCCGTGTGGAAAGCTACCGCAGACTGGGAGAATCCGGTATGGCGCGGCCGGACGAGTTGACCAATGCGGTGACCGATTTCGAGATTGCCGAGGGAAGATTTTCCACAGCCGCTGATCAGTTGGCCCTTCGACAAGCCGAACGTAAACGTCAACGGCTTCAGTTGCAGCGGCGAATGATCCTGTCACCGATCGATGGCTTGGTCGCCGAGGTATTGAAACGGGCCGGCGAGCATGTTTCGCCCGCCGACCCCGGCGTTGTGCGGATCATCAACGCCGATGCAATCGAGGGCGTGTTCAATGTCCCTGTTGAAGAGATCGCTCAGTTCTGGGTCGAGGCACCGGTGCGTGTCTATCTGCGGAGCTTGCGCAAGACCGTTTCCGGCAAGGTCGACGTGATCTCCCCGATGATCGATGGGCAAAGTGGAACGATCGAAGTCCGGGTTCGCATTCCCAACCCCAAGGGTTTGTACCGCGCCGGGGACCGCTGCACGTTGCGATTGGCACCGGGAGCCTCACCCCCGCGATCGGAGTCCGCCACGTCACCATGGCAACCCACGAAACGATGACACAGGAGGGCCATGGCTTGAATGAAGCGACGATCACCGACGCGGTGGAGCCGCCCGCCGCTGCCAACGATCCGACAGCGGACCAACTGTTGACGATCGTCGACGACGTGAAGGCTTCCCTGGCCTCCATGCAAGGAGATCTGTTCGCAACGCCTGTCGATGGGGAGGATGAGTCCACCAAGGTTTCCGACGAGCACCGGTCCTTCCAGGATTTCTGTCGCTGGGTGGAAGGGATTGCGGCCGCGCCGGCCAGGCAGCAAGCCGCCGAGTCGCTAGTGCACTCATTGGCCCACGGACTCGGGTGCAATGCTGTGCGTCTTGCGGTCGGCGGTGGTAAGCTTCAGCAGGTGTTCGATCATCGGCTGGGCTGGCTGTCGCCCGACGTGCCGTTGCGAAGTGAGGTGGAGTCAATCTATCTGACGCAGCGTCAGGAAGCGACGATACCGCGAGTGGTAGTCCTGCCGGACGATTCGGCGGTGCTACTGCTTCCGCATCCTGGTCGCGATCTGTTCTGCTGCGTGTGGATGATGTGGAATCAGCCGCAACGATGCTCGGAGTCTGTGAAGCTTCAGGGGTTAGAAAAGACACTGACGACGGTGTTTTGGAGTCGGCCGAAGATGCGACTTCCAGAGCGTTTGGCCAAACTGAGCCGGAAGACAAGAGCCTTGCTGGGCACGATCCTTGTTCTGGCCACCTTTGCCAGTCTTTGGCCAGTGGACTATCCAGTCCGATGTCAAGTCACGGTTCAGCCAAGCACGAAACGAGTGATCTCGGCTCCCTTTGAAGCATCTCTGTTGGAAGCCAACCATAAACCGGGCGACGTGGTCCAGCATGGGGATGTGCTATTGACCTTGGACGGTCGCCCCCTGCGACTGGAGCGTGAATCAGCGACAGCTCAATGGCAGCAGGCCAAGAAGGATCACGACATCGCCTTGGCGACCGGTCAAGTGGCAGATGCCCAAATCGCTGCGCTGAAGCAACGGCGATTGGCCCGCCGACTGGACCGTTTGAACGATCAGCTGAAGCGATTGGTCGTGACCAGTCCCATTGATGGCGTTGTCTTGGGCGGCGAACTGGACCGCCATGTCGGAACGACGTTGACGACGGGCCAGTCGTTGACGGAAGTCGCTCCGCTGCAAAAGATGGTGCTTGAGTTAGAGATTCACGAACACGACTTGCCGATGATCGTGGACAACGCCGAAACTCGTGTCCGATTGCCTGCCATTTCCGGACCTTCGTTGCGGGGCCGCCTGGGACTGCTCTCGCCGGCCTCCGAGATGCGCGACGACCAGAATGTCTTTGTCGGCCAAATGGTGATCGACAACGACTCGTCACGACTCCGACCCGGCATGCGTGGTGACGCGGTGATTTATGGTCCGCTTCGCCCATGGATCTGGACTCAGATCCGTGACCCGGTGGAGCAATGCCTATGGTGGATTGGATACTGATGAAGATCCACCTGGACCCGAGTGTTTCGATTGAACCGCGATGCATCGGCGGCCTGACCACCTACGTGCTCCATCACGCGTCGCTGGGCACGTTCTTTGCCTTGGGACCGGAAGAGTATGCGGTCGTCAGCCTGGTCGATGGTCAGCGAAGCCTCCCGGAAGTTACGGCCTTGGCGGCGGATCGCGGGCTTGATTGGTCAGCGGAGGATGTGGCTCAGTTGATGGCCGAACTGATTCGGCAAAAGCTTGCGACCGTCGACCAGGCGACGACCGATCCACACTCGACAACCCTCGACTCGGACGATGGTGTGGAAAACACCGACCGGAAGCCGACAGCAACGGTCGCTCAGGAGTCGATCGCGCTGACCAGTTGGGCGTTGTCCAAACTGATCAGCCAACGCATCCCCCTGCTGCCAGCAGATGGTTTGGCTCGGCTGGGGGCGCGCTGGCTTCGTCCGCTGCTGCACCCGATCGGATTCTCTGGATGGTGCATCGCGGTGGCATCCGCAATGCTGATCGCATGGGTCGGACGCGCCGACCTGATGCTGGAGCTGCAGCGAATGTTTGATCCACAGATGTGGATTCTGTTGGCGTTCGTCTGGTGTGTTCTGAAATGCGTCCACGAATGGGGCCACGCCATCGTGGCCAGCCACCAAGGCGTACGTGTCGGCCGCGCCGGCGTGATGTTCTTTCTGCTCGCCCCGCTGGCGTACGTCGAATTGAGTCAAGCCTGGTCGATTCGGCAGCCACATCGTCGCGCGCGGATCGCGATGGGGGGCGTGTACTTTGAATTGTTGATTGCCGCGGCCGCGATCTGGCTGTGGGCATGGTTGCCCGATGGATACGCCAAGCACTTGGCCGCCCAGGTCTTTGTGCTGGCAGGGCCCGCAACGTTGTTGGTCAATGCCAACCCTTTGCTGCGGCTGGACGGCTACTACGTCATGACGGACTTGCTGGACATCCCCAACTTGCGAATGCACGGCCGCAAACAGCTTGCGTCGATTTGTAATCACTGGCTCTTGGGGCTTCCCCGATCGGTCACGTTGCTGCACGGATGGCGTCGTCCTCTGGCCACCTGGCACGCCGCCGCCTCCATCGTCTTTCAGGTGGTCTGGATGTCGGGCCTGGTCTTGGCAGTCAGCCAATGGGCAAAAGGCCTGGGAGTTGTGTTGGCTGTCGCTGCGACGACGCTATGGGCCGTGATTCCATTGGCACGATGGACGGCCAAGCACATGGTCAACCCCTCACAGCGAGGCGTGCGGAGACGCGTGGTGTTCTGTCTGGGCGTCATGGTGACCATTGTTCAGTTTTTAGCATCGGCTCCTTCTCCAGTTCAACGCCGCGTTCCCGTAGTGGTTCGCTATCGGGACGAGCAGATTGTTCGTGCCCCGGCGGACGCGTTCGTCACCCACGTCTACGTCTCCTCCGGCGACGAGGTCATGGAGGGGATGCTGTTGATGGAGCTGGAGAGTGAGTCCTTGGAGCAGCAGATCGACCAGGTGCGAGAAGACCTGGCCGTGTCCCAACGCCGCGCTATTCAACTGCGCGGTCAGCGTGAAGTTGCGGCGGCCATGGCCGAACAAGCCCGTGCCGAGAGTTCCCAGCGACGACTAGAGGAACTGGCAAGTCAACTGTCAAGCTTGCAGGTTCATGCCAACCGCGATGGTGTTGTCATCACTCGTCGCACGCAGCAGCGGATGGGACGTTTTGTCGGGCAGGGACAGGAATTGATTCGTGTTTGCGACCCGCACGACAAGGAATTGTTGTTGGTCGTTCCGGAGAGCGATCTGCAAGCGTTTGCCGTTGCCGCCCAGAGGTCACTTCCCGCACCGGTTCGTCTGCGCGGAGGGCAGCACTTCCAAAGTCGTCCCTTGCAGCCACAGCCTCAAGCCAAGAGGCAGCTGCCGCACCCCGCGCTTTCCGCGTTGGCGGGTGGCTCGATTGCCGTTGAGCAGGACCCGGACCATCCGGACAACGAGATGCGAATGGTCCAACCACACTTGGTCAGCACGTCGACCCTATCGCCGGCCGTCGCGATCCGCGTCCGGGCCGGACAAACCGGAACGATTCGAATCGGAGACACGCGAACGCTCGTCAGCCGAATCTACGAGTCTCTAGCAAGGTGAACCTCGCGTTGTGGTTGATGGGTCAACACGGCTTCGGCGATCAGCCGCTTGGCGCCAGCCTGTCGGGTCTTGCCTCAAAACCCGACACGCTTGCGCGTTGCGGCTGATGGATCAACGCTTCTTCGGCGATCAGTCGCTACGATCTGTGAAGACGAAGAGTCGCCGACGGTTGGCGTTGGGACAACGTGAGAACGACGTGAACGGATGGCATTCGTCTTCCTACTTCCTGCTAACCGCTAACCGGCTATCGCCTTGCAACCGAGTCGCCCGATGTCACCTTCAATCGCAGCCCAAGGATCAGCTTCTGCAGATCTGCCAAGTTTGTCTCCTCGGTTGTCGATGGACTGCTCGCCCAGTCTTGCCAGGCGATCTCGATGTCCCGTTTCTCTTTGGGGCTCAGTTTCCAGGACAGGGGCGGTCGCTGCATTAGCTGGTCGGGATAGCGAAAGTCGATGGTGCGTGTCGCAATGCGGATCGATTGATCACTCGGATCGTTGGGATCGCCCAGCGGCTCCACGCCATCCAATGCCCCGTCGTCACGCAGGCGATTCTGAATGTCCATCGCCCCGCGTTCTTGTTGGGCGATGCTGCGTCCGTTGTAAACCGCGATCGCTGGTCCCAAAAAGGCTTGCAGCCATGTCGCGTCGCGTTTGCGGTCCGTCACCTTGGCCAAGGATAGGTCGCTGTCGGATGCAATGGTCGGAAAGGGCACGATGCGAACCAACAGGATGCGATCGAAGGGTCGCTGAGAGCGGGGCATGGCTCCGTATTGGTCACGCAGGCGCTGGATGAAGTCGAGCGCCGCCAACAACCCCTCGTTGTCCGTGATTCCACCATCGCAGAGGTGCCCTTGCCGAAGCACGATCTGGCTGCGAGTCAGCCGCTGGTCTTGATCATTGCCGATCGGTCGATCGGAGACCGCTGTGGGCGACACGTAGGGGAACGTGGCCGATAGCCGTGCGGCGGTGGCCAGCCGGAGCTGCATGTCGATTGCTTCGGTGTACTCCAAGGCTTCGTAGACGTTGCGATGATCGGCGTCCGTGTCCAAGCTGGACGGACGCAACCGAAAAGGGGCAATCATGACGCGCTGGCCGGTGTTGACGACGAACGAGTTGAAGATGACCGCAGGCAATCCGCCGGTGCTGACTTCGGCAGCCAGGTGGCCCAGTCGCCAGTCTTGGCGCATCGGAAACAGATTCGCCGACTGGTCGGCTACCGGCTTGGCGTGATCTTCGACCGCAGCCATCCGCGTCGCCCACAGCTGTTCTTGAACGCGACCGCGATCGTCATACGGATCGCGATTCAAGCTCAGCAAACGCAACATGTCTGGAAAGAAGAGTCCCCATCCGACGGATTCCAGACTGGATCGAGCCGCCAGTCGCTGAAC
>JBCCUO010000171.1:0-7195 GCA_039196805.1 Planctomycetota bacterium
ACTCGCGTTGGAAAACGGCACGGGACCCCAGCAAGAACTGGCTCAAGCGACCGGGCAGTACTTTCAGTTCCGCGGGCAGCTAGAGTCGAACCTGGCGGGAAGCAACCTTCCGGGCTCGGATCGACGAGGCGTCTACGGCGCGGAGCGTGAGCTGCGGTTCTTGATGGGGCTGTCGCCGACTGACGGACGTCTGATTCGCCCGGTCGATGAGCCCACGATCGCTCGCGTCGAAAACCAATGGGAAGAATCGGTCTGCCAATCGTTGTACTTGAACGCCGAGATTCGCCAGAACCGCATTCGACTCAAGCAGCTCGAAAACGAGCTGATCCTGGCAAAGAACCAAGTGTTGCCCGAAGTCAACGTCTCACTGTTGTATCGATGGGTGGGCGTCGGGGACACGCTGGGACCGCCGCAGCGTCGCGATCAGAGGTTTCCGGCTGAGGGAAGCAGCGCACTGGGTGAACTGACCGGTGGGGATTACCAGGAGGGAGCGATTCGCCTGGAAATCACCCCTCCGGCACTCGGCATGCGGCGAGAGCTGGCACGCGTCAACGGTGCCCGTCTACGGCTCCGGCAAGCCAAAGAATTCATTCGAGAATCCGAGCGGGCCCTGGTGCTAAAACTGAGCGATGCGTTCGCCAAGACGGATGCCCACTACAAATTGGTGCAGACGAATGCCCAGCAGTGGCAGGCGGCAGAGGCGGAAGTGGAAGCGCGGTTGGCCGAGTTCAAGGTCGGACGAAGCCCGGTCAACGTTGTGCTGCAAAGCCAACAGCGTCGGGCGCAGGCTCAAGAGGGCTACTACCGAGCGCTGGGCGAGTACAACAAGTCGATCAACTACATCGACTACCTCAAGGGCACACTGCTGGCCAACAGCGGAATCAACATCGCGGAAGGCCCATGGAATAAAAAGGCCTATTGGGACGCCTTGGAACGAGCCCGGGAACGTTCTGCCGGCCGAGAACTGCAGTACGGGGTTTCGCGTCCGTCTGTCCAGCGTCGTGGCCCCCTGGGCAACGCCCAGTCGGCCGTCGGCCCCAACGGAACGGGAGTCAACAGCATTGGTCAGACGCTTCCACCGGAGGGTGGCGAGCCGACCCTGGCCGATCCGATGGGGGCTGGTCTGGAACCACTCAGCGAGGTCCCCGATGTGCCTGAACGTTCCTTGGGCGAGGCTACCGGTGAATCGATGCAGGAGTTTCTCGATGAGCCCACCGTGGTTGATCCGGCACCCGTGCCCGTTCCGGAGTCAGCTCCGCCCGCAGTTCCCATTCCCGACGTCGCACCCAACAGCGGAGCTCAGTTCGAAACCATGAACTACCAGCAGCCTCAGTCGGGTTACGCACCGACTCCAGTGCGGCGCAAACCACTGCCCCATCCCTAAACACTGCCTGTGATGCATCATCCACCGATGGGCGGAGGACCTGTCAGGTGAGCGGTCGAGACTAGTTTTCGACTCCGCTCCCTGTCCCCGACCAGCTCGACGCGGCATGCACCGCGTCGGGCTGATCGTCGTTATTCTTGCAGCGCTGTTACTCGGGTGGATTGTTGGCAAAGTCACCTGCAACCGCCATGACCAGCTTGTCCATGTCGATGTACTTGCGAATTGCCGCGTTGACGCCTTCGACGGTCGCATCGCGGATGTTCTGCTCGTGCGTTTGCACACTTTTCATCGTGCGGTCGTTGAAAGCGAGTTCGACCAGCAAGTTAGCCAACGTCGCATCGCCCGTGCGGCTGACGCGTCGAGACTGCAAGTACGATTCCTTGGCTCGTTCCAGTTCGTCTTCGGTCACACCCTCTTCGCGAAGGCGATCCACTTCTTCGCGAATCACCGTCAGCAACTTGTCTTTGTTCGCTGGATTGGTGATCGCATACAACGTGAAGTCGGCGCGGTGATCTTTCACTCGAGATGACACACCGCTTCGAACCCCGTACGAGAGCCCTTCCTGTTGGCGGACACGGTCGCCTAATCGACTGCTGAGTGAACCTCCACCCAGAATGAAGTTGCCCAGAACGAGCGAGGCGTATTCGGGACTCTGGTCATCAATGTCAAACTGCATGCCGCTGTAGAGAAGCGCGTTCGCCTTGTCGGGAGTTTCGATCGCTTCAACGCCTGCATCCGCGTTGGTGTTCGCCGGGCGGTCGACTCGAACGTACGCTTCGTCCGACGTCCAACCATCGAACTCGTTGGCCATCAGCGTTTTGATCTGCTCGGGGTCAAAGTCACCGACGATGGTGAACTCCCCCGCTTGGTTGCCCAAGAATCGCCCGTGCACTTCTTGGATGTACCGAGCCGCGACCTCGGAATACATCTCGATTTCTTCTTCGATGGTTTGCACGTAGCGGATGTCCTCTTTGCCGTAGGGCGATAGCTTGCGACGCACCAGTCGGGGTGCCAATGAGTTGGGTTCGCTGGTGCTTTGCTCCAAACCGGTGATGATCTGGCGACGCAGTACCTCCAACTCTTCCGCGTCCAATCGAGGTGTTTTGGCGATGTCACCCAGCAGGTCAATGACCTCAGGCAACGAGTCGCGTTTTGTTTTGACCTGCATGGTCAGTAACCCGATGGTGCTGTTCATCGAAAGGTCTGCCCGCAACCGCGTCAGTTCATCTTGCAACTCTTGATAGGTCAGCTTCTCGGTGCCACGCTGCATCAAAATGCCCAACAGTTCGACAGCTCCGACCCGGTCTTTCAGCGTCTCTGGAGTTCCAAATCGCAGCGTCAGCATCAATGACACGGCTTCACCGCGTGTCTTTTTTGGCACCATCGCGTATTCGATGCCGCCGACCAAATCGCCGCGCAGAATGCGTTCCTCGATCGCCTGGGGATCCGGATCAAAGGCTTCGCCCTGCTGGACTTGTTCGCGGCCCTTGTAATCCTTCAGCCGTGCGATCAGATCAGGAGTCTCCGGGATCGAAACGCGTTCCGCCTCTTCGCTGGGGATGAAAAGCCCCACGGTTCGGTTGTTCCGCACGAAGAACTTTTTGGCGAATGCCTGAACCGTCTCTTGCGTCAATGCTTCGACCGCATCACGGAACAAGAAGTAGAGACGCCAATCGCCTTGGGCCGCCCAATCGCTCAGGGCGACCGCCAGTTGGTCGGTGTTGTTGGCTTGCAGTTCGCGTTGTTTCAGAATTTGCTGCTTCGCGCGTTCGACTTCCGCTTCGGTGACGGGATTTTCCTCCCAGTCCCGCTCCATCAAATCAATCAGCGTGCTTCGCGCGGTTTCGATCGAGTCATCTTCGGAGACCTCCGCCAGTGCCATGAAAATGCCTGGTTCACTGAACGCGTTGGACAGCGTGTACACGTTGCTGGCGATTTCCGTCTCAACCATGCCTTTGTAGAGTCGGCCACTCGGCTCGTCTCCAAGCACGTAGACCAACGCCTTGGCGGCGGCGTAATCGGGATGACCGCCTGCGGGGATGTGATAGGCTGCACCGGCCAACTGGATCTCTCCCACGCGGCGAAGGACCACGGTCCGTTCGCCGTCTTTAGGTGGCTCGACTGTGTAGGTCGGGTCGATCGGCGTCTCGGGTGTCTTTAGTTGTCCAAAAGTCTCGTCGATCAACTCCAAAGCACGTTGTGGGTCAAACTTGCCCGCGACAATCACCATCACGTTGTCGGGACGGTAGAACTTTCTGTAGAAGCGTCGCAGGTTGACGATCGGCACCCGTTCGATGTCGCTGCGATTTCCGATGGTGCTCTTGCCGTAGTTGTGCCAATCGTAAGCGGTGGACTGCATCCGCTGCATCAGCACACGAATCGGTGAGTTTTCGCCTCGTTCGAACTCGTTGCGAACGACGGTCATCTCGCTTTCCAGATCTTCCCCTCGAACGAAGCTGTTGACCAACCGATCCGATTCCAGCTCCAGCGCGAATTTCAGGTTGTCTTCGCTGGCCGGAAGGGTTTCGTAGTAGTTCGTCCGGTCCATCCAAGTGGTCCCATTGAATCGAGCACCGCGGTCCTGCAGCACCTTGGGAACGTTGGGATGACTGGGCGTGCCCTTGAAAAGCATGTGCTCCAGTAGGTGGGCCATTCCGGCTTCGCCATAGCCTTCATGCCGCGAGCCGACGAACACGGTCATGTTGACGGTGACGACCTCTTTGCTGTTGTCGGGGAACAGCAGGATCCGTGTTCCATTTTTCAGGGCGTATTCCGAGATGCCTTCGATCTGCGTGATCGGATCGGGAACGGAAGTGTCAGACGCTTCGCCAGCTTGAGCCGGGGCATCCTGGGGCGAAGCGGCGTCGATCGACATCAAATAGGAACTCCAGATCGGGAGGGCAAATAAGAGGGCGAACAGCGATCTCAGGGATCGGCTGGCGAATGAGTCCGCCAAAACATGGGTGGTACTCATGATCGATTTCGTACTCACGGGGGATTTCCTGTCCTGAATCGAAGGGGCCTCTTTCGGTGTTAAGGATACCGAGTCGAGAACCCACGTAGGAGCGGGCGACCTTTCCCTATAACCCGAACTTTTGCCAGTGGCCCAGGTTTCGTTTGGCCCCCAGGAAGTATGCGGGTACGTTGATTGGAGTATCCTGTTCTAGCGGAGTCGCATCGTGGACCGTTGGTTTCAGCGATGTCGGCTGAAGCAGAATCGATACCCGGACGGTTCCGCCCCGGGTCCACCGCTTCACCTTTTCCCTTTTCTGACTCTCGGAGACTTGTTGATGTCCAACCAGATTGGATCTCTCCGCGTGTTCGCCTCTGATCCCACTATTGCCAACGGTCCATCGCGCATGAACGTTCGCCACAAGCACCACTGGTCACTGTTGGCCCCCTTGATGGCGGCGATGCTGGCATTTGTCGCAATGGCTGGCACCGCATCGGCGCAGGACGAAGACGCATTAAACGAATTCGGCGATCCCGCCGCCGACGTGGTTGATGAAGCGGCAGCGGAACCGGACGCAGGAGCGGGCGAAGCGGCTGCCGATGCCGGCGGCGCTGCTGACGATGGCCCGGTCGAAGAGCAGTCGCTGCTTAGCTGGGTCACCGAGTCACTGGGCTGGGGCTACATGAGCATCTTTCTGGGGCTTTCGATCTGCCTGGTGTCTCTGTTCGTGATGAACGCATTGGCCGCCCGCCGTGAGCAGCTTTGCCCGCAGGAGCTGGTCGATTCGTTCGAAGAAAAGCTGAACGAGAAGGAATTCCAGGCCGCCTACGACATGGCTCGCACCGATGAATCGGTGCTGGGCCAAGTCCTTTCGGCCGGATTAGCGAAGCTTTCACGGGGCTACAGCAAAGCGCTCGAGGGCATGCAAGAGGTCGGCGAAGAAGAGTCGATGAAGCTGGAACACCGATTGAGCTACATGGCATTGATTGGCAACTTGAGTCCGATGATCGGACTGTTCGGGACCGTGCACGGAATGATCTCATCGTTCAAAGAGATCGCCTTGGGTGGCAACACGCCCAACCCGGCTCAGCTGGCTCAAGGGATCTCGACAGCGTTGTTCACGACGCTGATCGGATTGGCCGTCGCGATTCCGGCGATCGCGGCCTACAACATTCTTCGCAACCGTGTCAGCCGCCTGCTGTTGGAAGTCGGTGTGACCAGCGAAGACCTGATGAGTCGTTTCGAGGACTTCCAGCCTCAAACCGCCACCAAGTAATCGGGCCGGGCCATGCGAGTCAAAGCTAAGAAAGTTGATCTGGCCGAAGGCGACCTGACGCCGATGATCGACATGACCTTCCAGTTGATCGCCTTCTTCATGGTGCTGATCAACTTCGCGCAGACCGAAGCCAACGACAACGTTGTTCTTCCCAACAGTCAGCTGGTCAAACCTCCCGAGTCGACCATCGAGTACCCGATCATCTTGCACGTGGGAATTGACGGAGTGATTTACTTGGGCGGCGACGATTACACGGTCGAGACGCTGAAGATCGGCCTGACCCCCGAGATTCGCGTGATCAATTCCGAAGGTGGTGGCGTCGAGGACATCAACGTCATCATCCGCGCCCACAAGGATGCCGCTGCCGGGGACGTTCAAGAAGTGATCCGCGTCGCACAAGACCAAGACCTCAGCAACTTTGCTCTCCGCGTTAAAGAGGATCGATCGTCATGAAAATTCGGAACCGCGAGGAAGGGACCAAGAACGAACTGAACATGACCAGCATGATCGACATCGTCTTTCTGCTGCTGATCTTCTTTGTCATGACATTCAAGATCGTCGAGATGGAAGGCGACTTTAGCATCAAGATGCCGCTGGCCAGCGACAGCACGTCGGTGGTCGATCCGACCGACTTGCCCTTGAAGCTGCGTCTGACCGCTGATGCGGATGGTGGGCTGACTTCGATCTCCCTAAACGACAACGCGCTGGGTAATGGTGCCGAAGCCTTTGATCAACTCCGTGCCAACGTCGCCGAACTGGTCGGTACCGACGAACCGATCGACGGCGAGGACGGCCCGGAGATCGAGATCGATACCGACTACAACCTCCGCTATGAGCACGTCATTCAGGCAGTCACCGCCGTCAGCGGATACAAAGAAGGGGACAGGGTCGTACCGTTGATCGAGAAGATCAAATTCGCCAAGCCTCGCCGGTAAGGTCAAGTCGCCAAAGTCGACAGACGACTCCGTCGTCGGGAGCCTTTCCGCCGCGAAAGAAATCGCAGCACCACACGCCAACCTGCTGCAATGACCAGCCCTAAGCCGCGCCCACGGAGTGGGCTGGTGACCGTCCATCTCTTGAGGCGATTTTTTCCCGCGTTACCCTGGGGGCTCCACACCGCGATCCCTTTCCGCTCACTCTTCGTCTTTGGCGTGTTTTGCGGTTTTCTCCATTCAGTCGTCTGAGATGTTCCTGCTGCTGGACAACTACGACTCGTTCGTCCACAACCTGGCCAGGTACCTGCGCCGCTGCGGTTGCAAAACGGAAGTGCGACGCAGCGATCAGATCACTCCCAAACAAGTGGAACGTTTGGCACCAACGGGCATCCTGATCTCGCCCGGGCCCAAACGGCCGGAAGAGGCAGGTTGTTCAGTCGAAGTCGTCCAGCGGCTTTCGGATCGCATTCCGATCTTGGGAATTTGCCTCGGTCATCAAGCCATTGGCGTCGCCTTTGGAGCAAGAGTCGCGATGTGCGGCCCCGTCCATGGCAGCGCCAGCCGCATCGATCATGACCGACGCGGGCTGTTTACCGGATGCCGTCAATCAATGAAGGTCGGACGATACCATTCGCTAGCGATCAACG
>JBCCUO010000172.1:0-7190 GCA_039196805.1 Planctomycetota bacterium
AGTCACCGTTGCGAACCACCATGCTGGGACGTCCGGGACCGACCGGAGCCCTTGCGAACACCTTGCTGGCGACGGCAAGAAACTTGACCGGGGAATCCAGTGTTTGCAGCGTCAACAACCGACGAGCCATCTGCACTCGCTGATCCTCAGGGTCATTGAGGTTTCGAGCGCCGATGATGTTCAGGCCTTCTTGCAGCGCCACGATCTCCTGCGTTTCATCGGAATGAATCGCGTAGCCTTCCTGAGCGTCAGCGATGATCAGATTCAGGCCTTCGTAGCGAGTCTTGGCAAATTCCGCAGTCGCCTTTTCCAAGGCCTTGGCAGCCGAGCCGCAGCGGAGCAAATCCAAGCCCAGAAGGCCACGTGATCGTTGCCCAAACATGGGCGACGCGGTGGCTCGATTGGTCAGTCCGACGAAGAGGCCGTTCTGGTTGACGCCAAGCCAAGTCCCGCCCGCTTTCTGGTCGACACCGCATAGCACTCTCGGCTTGCCCGATTGAATGGCCGGTGCCAAACTGGGCCTATCGAAGTACTCCTCGCGGTTGGCCGCGATAAGGATGGGGCTTTCGGGTACCAATCGATACTGAACGGCCAGTAAGCACATCTCGTCGCTTTCGATTTCAAAGATCGGTGGATTTTCGATTCAATCCCAGGCGGCCTCAGACGATGTCTGACGCGTTCTCGGAGCGATTAATGTATCTAGCGCGACATCGCTTCCACACCCCCTTTTAGGGGGAATGGTCTCATTATGTGCCGTGTAATGTGCGATTTCCGGCGTTCTGAGCCGACTCTGGGCAATCTTTTCGGATCAAGTCGACCGATAACAAATGGGCGAGCTTGGGTGACTGGGCCGGTCGGGTGGCGGTGAGCGAAGCTCACCCGGTTGTTCTCGGATCGGTTTTCAAGTCGCGGGTTGACGGTCCAAGGATGGCAGTGATGGACAGCTACGAAGACCAGGTATTGGATATCGAAACCCCAGTCGTGGTTGTGCTGGCGCAGAAGCGAGAGAGTCTGGATCGGATCGTCAATTTGGTGCCCGGTTCGATGTTGATGTTCGATTCCCACTGTGACGAACCCCTGATCTTGGAAGCTGGCGGTCATCCGCTGGCCACTGGCGAGACGGTCAAGATCGGCGACAAATTTGGGCTTCGTATCCGGGAGATCACCAGCGACGTCTGATGCGTCGGGTGGTGGAACCGTAGCGGAATCGGCCACCGCTGCGTATCTCGCGAACTCTCTGAACGGCGTCCGCTACGCTTCGCGGGCAGACCCCATCTCCTCTTGACGCCCGGTGGGTTGAATTGAGACGTGTCGGTTTCGGAATCAGCCAACTTAAGCCGAATTGTGCATTTCTCGGCTGATTCGTTGAATCGCTCCGCTGCCCTGCGAGTTTCACGTTGGCCGCTAGCTATCGATCTGTTTGCATTCCATCTGCTTGCATTCATTCACCGACCGCGTCGGTCCGTTTCGTCTTCGCCAAGCGTCAGGCCCGATGGGTCTGTCGCGTCGCGTGCTGGTGGGCCTTGCTGTGTGCCACCACGGTGGCGACCGCGCAGCAGCAGCCATACGCGCCCGTCGTGGTCAATGCCGCGCCAACCGCCGTTGCCTACGGACCGGTTGTGAACACGGCCGGTGCCTTGGATCCTTACGCACGATTCCAATCACCTTCATTCGGATTTCCCGATCCGGGCGCCTTTTTGCGGCAGACAGTCGGGGAGCGACTGTGGTTGCGGGGCGAGTACCTGTATTGGCAAGTCGATGGCATGGAGGTGCCTGCCCTGGTGACCAGCAGTCCCATCGGGACGCCGCAGTCACAAGCGGGAGTGCTGGGGCAATCAGGTACGACGATCCGATTCGGATCCGGCGAATTCAACGAGGGCGGCACAAGCGGCTACCGCGTGAGCGGTGGATTTTGGGTCACTCCCAATCGCGCGTTCGGAATCGGCGCGGAATACTTTGACTTGATGGAACAGGACGACGGATTCAGCGCAAGCGGCGACGGAAGCTCCATCCTGGCGCGACCATTGTTCGACATCACGTCGGGCAACGAAACTTCGCAGCTGATCTCGTTTCCTGGATTTGCACGCGGCAGCATCGCCATCACGTCCGAGTCGGACTTGCGATCGTTTCTGATCAATGGTCGAGCCGCCCTCTGCCCGCAATGCCAAGGTACGTGTGGATGTCCGACGGGTGATCGGGTGGATTGGATTGTGGGCTATCGCTATCTGGAATTGGACGACCGCCTGCGACTGCGCGAGAACGTAACGTCGCTGGTCACCGCTGAGCCGGGCTCGATCTCACTGGACGAGTTGTTTCGCGCCGAGAATCGATTCAATGGATTGCAGCTAGGGGTAGCGTACCAAAGTCGGTTTGAGCGATTTTGGTTGGAGTCTTCATTGCGGGTCGCGGTCGGGAACATGAACCAGCAGGTCAGCATCGAAGGCAACTCGATCGTCAACGACGGGACGACTACGACTGGTTACACCGGTGCCTTGCTAGCGCAGCGAACCAACATTGGGAACTACGAACGTGACGAGTTCACGATGATTCCCGAGATTGGCCTTCAGGCCGGAATTCGGCTGACCGATTGGCTGCACGCCAATGTCGGCTACACGTTGCTCTATTTACCCAACGTGGTCCGTGCCGGGCATCAAATCGACACGGACGTGAATCCCGGGCTCTTTCCACCCGAAACCGACCCGCTGACCGGCGCGCTGCGTCCGCGCTTTTCTTTCCGCCAGGACGACTTTCTCGCCCACGGGCTGAGCGTTGGCGCCCAGGTGCAGTTCTAACGGTGCGTCCGCCCTTCGCGGCAAGCGACCGATGCTCGGTGACACATCGGTCGATGGTCCATGCGCCCGCTTCTCTACTGCGAATTTCTGCGAAATGGCACCGGGAATCGTAAGAAAGGGCGTTACCGGCTTAGCGTTTCTGTATCAATGCACAGGCTCTTGCGGTTTGTCACACTTGCAAATGCTGCTTTTTCGTTTTCGGCCTTCATGGTGCCACTAGATGCGCATTAGAATGGGATAGACGCCGATAAAGAGTCCGTCGTCGTGATTCCTGCCGAATTCCCGCCCACCTCTGGATCGCTGTCGTTCCTCGCGACACGCGACCATCCTTCCCTTCATCGTTGCGATTGTCACGTGGTGTGACATCGGTGCAGCGTTGGTCCGACCGTCCCATGTCCAACCGTTACTCCCGCTTCGTAGTTTCGCTCTTGGTGTGCGTTCTGACGACGTTCGGGCTCTCGGTGCGCGGTGAGGAGAGAATTCGCGTCGAGCCAAGTGTGCAAGCGATGTTCGAATCGCATTGCTTCGACTGCCACGGGAATGGCGAAGCCGAGGGGGGACTGGCGCTTGACGCGTTGATGGAAGCGCCCGTTAGCAACGAACGGCGAGGACAGTGGCATCGCGTCCTCAAGAACATCCGCGCGGCGGTGATGCCGCCCAGCGAGTCGGAACCGCTCAGCGGTGCGGATCAACGATCACTGGCTCGTTGGGTCGGCCGTGAAGCTTTGGGGCTGGATCCCGATCGACCCGATCCGGGCCGGGTCACTTTGAGGAGACTGAATCGGATCGAGTACCGAAACACGATTCTCGATCTGACCGGCGTCGACTTCCCAGCCGAGGTTGAGTTTCCGCCCGACGACAGCGGCTTTGGATTTGACAACATCGGCGACGTTCTGAGTCTCTCGCCCCTATTGATGGAAAAGTACCTGGCTGCTGCAGAGCAGATCATCGATCAAGCGGTTCCGAAGGTGTCGCGGGTGCCAAGGGTACAGACGCTGTCAGCGGAGTCGATGCAGTACGCCGACTGGTCACCACGCCAGGTGACTCGTGCGGAGGCCGCTTCGCGTCAGGATCACGAAGCTGTTGACCAGCATTCGGGATCACGCACGTTCGATGGCGACCTTACGCTTTACCGACCACAGACGCTGACGGCCACGTTTCGCGTGAGTCGATCAGCGCGATACCGACTCCGCATCAATGCGACGGTTGACGGCGGGTTTGGATTTGATCCGGGGCGGGCCGAAGTTCAGATTCGTCTGAATGATCAGACGCTTCAGAACAGCGAGTACGCATGGGCCAGTGACCAGCCGGCGTCCTTGGTGACCGAAATCGACTTGGTTGCCGGGGAGCATGTATTGGCGTTTCGTGTCACTCCGCTGGTCGCCGAGTCAGAGCGTCGCGAGCACCTGGACTATCAGTTGAAGTCTGTGCAGGTTGAGGGGCCGCTCGACCGCAACGACTGGGTGCCTCCGCCCGGATACTCGCGTTTCTTCTCTCGTGACGCGGCCCCCACTGAACGGCAACCACGGCTGGACTATGCAGCCGAGGTGCTGACGCGGTTCGCCGAGCGGTCGTTCCGACGACCCGCTAGTCCCAACTTGATCAGTCGGCTCGTGGGCTTCGTGGAGCCTGACTTGCTCAATCCTGACATCAGCTTTGAGCAGGCCGTCTCGTCGGGATTCGTCGCAATCCTATCTTCACCTGGCTTTCTGTTTCGAAACGAAGTATCGGTCCCGAACGAAACGGAAGCCACGGTGCAAATGGGCGTTGTTCGTATCGACCAGCACGCACTGGCGTCACGGCTCTCGTATTTCCTCTGGTCGACGATGCCCGATGCGGAGTTATCGGACACCGCCTCGCAGGGCAACCTAGAGAGTCAAATTCACCAACAGGTCGATCGCATGCTTGACGACCCGCGAAGCGATCAACTTGCCAGTCATTTCGTGGGACAATGGCTACGCACACGCGATGTGGTCACGCAGCCGATCGATCCGCTGGGAGCCAGCGGTCAACGCGAACGATACGAGCGACTCCGCGATCAGCGACGGACGGTTTTCCGACAACGCAATCGCTTGCAGGCGATTCATGACCAATGGAAAAAGCAGCCTAGCGATGTTCGAAAGCCGCAAGTCGTGATGGATGACGGCGAGCGATTCCTGATTGACGAGGACTTCGATCCGCATGAGGTGAAGGAAGCCTTTGTACGCGAAATTCAGTTGGAGTTGCGACCGCTGTACCAGCTTCGCGATTCGATCAATCCTCCGCTGCGCAGTGACTTTCGCAAGCAGACCGAGAGGTTGTTCTCCCACGTCTTTCGCAACGACCGTCCGCTGCTTGAGTTGCTCAGCAACGACTATGAGTTCTTGAACGAGCGTCTGGCCAAGTACTACGGCATCGACGGGATTCAGGGCGATCAGTTGCGCCGAGTCAGTCTGCCAGCGGGCTCGCGTCGAGGAGGCCTGCTTCGGCAACCAGGATTCCTGATCGTGACATCGAATCCGACGCGCACGTCACCGGTCAAACGCGGGTTGTTCATCTTGGACAACATCTTGGGAACACCATCGCCTCCGGCGCCGGCGGCGGTTCCTGAGCTTGAAGAAGCGGCCGAGCAGATTCGGGACGAAAACCCGTCGCTTCGAACTGTCTTGCAGCGGCATCGCAGTGAACCACTGTGCCAATCGTGCCACCAGCGTTTTGATCCGCTGGGCTTGGCACTAGAGAACTACAACGCGCTGGGTCAGTGGCGTGAGCAAGACAATGGTCAGCCGATCGAACCTGCCGGCGTGCTGATCACCGGCGAGTCGTTTCAGGACGCGGATTCACTCGTCAGTGTGTTGATCGGACCACGTCGCGATGACTTCTATCGTTGCTTGACCGAGAAGTTGTTGACGTATGCCCTGGGGCGCGGACTGGAGTACTACGATGAGACGGCGATCGATCGGATCGTTGATGAGTTGCGAAGTCGCGGTGACCAAGCGACGTTGCGGCAACTGATTCACAGTGTTGTTTCGTCCGTGCCCTTCCAATACAGCCGCGTCTCTAATCGCCAGCCGTTGGCTGATCGATCAATCCATCCGATAGATGCCCAGCTCATTACGAGCGGTAAGGAGGAATGACCATGGACCGAAGACAGTTCTTGCGTGGTGTGGGCGGCTTGACACTAGGGCTTCCGGCGATGGGGGCGTCTGCCGGATCGACGTCGGCATTGGCGACCACGGCCACCGGAGTACCTCTGCGTACCGTCTTCGTCTACTTTCCCAACGGGGCACAGCCGCAACATTGGGGTGGCGACGTTCGCGACGGCGAATTGGCGTTCGGACAAACGCTGACACCATTGGCAAAGCATTCTCGATCACTGCAGTTGTTGCACGGCTTTGATCACGCCAATGCCGAGCCGGGGAAGGACGGCGCCGGCGATCACGCACGTGCCAATGCTACCTTCTTGACGGGCGTGCGCGCCAAGAAGACCGCAGGTGCCGACATCCACCTAGGCCGATCAATCGATCAGGTGATCGCGTCCGCGGTGGGCGATCAAACGCGTTTCCCGTCACTGGAGTTGTCGTGCGATTCCGTTCGCAAAAGCGGACAGTGCGACTCGGGCTATTCATGTGCGTACCAGTACAACCTGTCCTGGCGAAGCGAAACACAGCCGATGGCACCGGAGACCAACCCGCGTGCCTTGTACGAACGCCTGTTTGGTGTGCCACGCAATACTCAGAGCCAGTCACCGCAGCTGCTCTCATCGCGTCGAAAGAATCAGTTGCTGAGTCTGGTCTGGCAAGACGCCAAGGCAACGCAGCGGACGTTGGGATCGGCCGATCGCCGCAAGCTGGACGAGTATTTGCAGAGCGTGCGTCAGATCGAAGTCCAACTGTCACGCGCGGAATCATTTGGACCGTTGCCAAGACCCGATATGGCGATTCCTGAAGGCATCTCGGAGAGCTATGAGCGACAACTGGACGTGATGTTCGACTTGCTGGCGGTCGCCTTGCAATCGGACGCGACGCGTGTGGCGACCATGATGATGGCGGCCGACGGCAGCAATCGTCCGTTTCCGCAAATCGGAATCCCCGAAGGACATCATTGGCTCACCCATCAATCCAAGGACGAAGCCAGGCGAAAGGTGGCAATGATCGATCGCTATTACGCCACACGATTCGCGAAGTTCCTTGATCGACTGCAGTCAATGAAAGATCCAGACGGCCAGTCGGTGCTTCACAACTCGATGATCGTGTACGGCAGCGGCATCGGCGACGGCAATCGACACAACCACGACAATCTACCCGTGTTGCTGGCGGGCAACGGAGGGGGCGGTCTCACGCCCAGCCGTGTCGTGGATGGTCAGTCCAAGCCCATGTCCAACCTGTTCGTGGGCCTGGCCGAGCGGGTGGGGGTTGA
>JBCCUO010000173.1:0-7184 GCA_039196805.1 Planctomycetota bacterium
GACCGACGACATCAAGGCGATGATCGAAGGCCGACTGAAACCGGAAGAGCGGGTCGTCGAGTTGGGCCGCGCCTTGGTCAAGCAAACCTTCAGCATCTCGCGGGTTGGGACGATTGCCGGCTGCTACGTGGCCCAAGGCTCGATCCAGCGTGGCTGTCGCATTCGGGTCAGTCGTGATGGACGGATCATCGGCGACTACGCGCTGGACACGTTGCGTCGAATCAAAGAGGACGTCAAAGAAGTGCCACGCGGAATGGAGTGCGGGATTCGCTTGGCGGGCTTCAATGACGTCAAACAGGACGATGTCTTGGAAGCCTACAAGATTGAAGAAATTGCTCGAACGCTTGATTGACGTTTAGCCCATGGAAAAGGGGGCTCGACTTCGAGCCTCGGACGTTGCCTGAAGGGGTAGGACGAACCGCGTTCCACAGCGGACCCCAAGGCATCGCGTTTTTTTGTCCCTCCCTCTCTGTCTGTTGTTCTATCTGCCGTGACCACTCGTCGTTTGCTGAAAGCTGCCGAAGCGATTCGGGAGGTCGTCGCCCAGGCGATACTGACCGAGATCCGGGATCCTCGGGTCAAAGACGTCACTGTCGTTGGCGTCCAGGTCTCGCCCGACATGCGCGAAGCCAAGGTGGCGGTCAGCGTGATGGCAGACGAAAAACAACAAACGCTCTCGCTTCGAGGGCTGCAGAACTCGGCGGGTTTTCTGCAGAGCAAGATCGCCAATCGCATTGACGCGCGCTACACGCCCAAGCTCGTTTTCACTCTCGACAAAGGTCAGCAGAACGCCGCCGTAGTCGGAGAATTGCTGGAACGCATTCGTCGCGAAAAAGAAGCGGAGATGGAAACAGCTGGAGAATCAGCTGATAAGGGCCAGTTGGTCGATTCCTCCGGGCCAAGCGGCGATCAAGATAATACCCACGTTGTGCCACCCGACCCCGCCCAGTAGCTCAGCCAGCCTGACGGCGGTCGCTCCATCGCCTTGCCATCAAGCGATCCCGTTCATGCTTCCGTTTCAACAGTGCCCCAAGATCGAATTAGCTGGGGCGCAAATCGGTGTCATCCGCAGACACCCCTCCTAAGCCCAACGTCTCCTAGCCATCCTTGATTATGTCAGCAAGTAACCGCGCCAAGCTTATTGGAAAATTGCACACGGCGCTCAAGAAGAAGTATAAGGTTCCCCCGGGACAGCCGACGCGTCCGCTTTTGGAACACATTCTTTACGCCTCGCTACTAGAAGATGCCCCTGGCGACCTGGCGGACGAGGCTTTGGCCAAGTGCGAGCAAGAGTTTTTTGATTGGAACGAGGTCCGCGTCACGACGCTTTCGGAACTCAAGCAGGTGCTCGGTCGGCTGCCCGACCCAACGAAGGCCGCTCAGCGTTTGAAAGGGAACCTGCAATCGATCTTCGAAGAGTTCTTTACGTTCGATTTAGATCATCTCAAGAAAGAGAACTTGGGCAAGGCAGTCGCCGAGTTCGACAAGATGCCCATGATGTCGCCGTTTGTGACCAGCTACATGATCCAACATGGATTAGGTGGTCACTCCGTTCCAGTTGACTACGCCGGGATGGTCGTGTTCCTGGTCACTGGCATTGTGACACAGGCCGAAGCGGCCAGTGGTCGCGTCCCTGGGCTGGAACGGGCCATTCCCAAGAACAAGGGGATTGAGTTTTCCCTGTTGCTTCACGAATGCGCGTCGGCATTGCACAGCAGCCCTAAGGACAAAGTTGGCAGAGCGACACTGGATGCGGTCGCCAAGGGCAGCGCCGAGGCGCTGGACACGTGGCGGAAAGACAAGAAAGCGTCCTACAAACGGGCGATCGCCAAGCGCGTGGAAGAGAAAGCCGCCGCCGCCGCGAAGGCGGAAGCCGATACCATGGCGGCACAGCAGGCCGCCGCCGCAGCAGCCGCCAAGAAGTCCGCCGCCGCAGCCAAACGCGCCAGCAAGGTGGAGGTGAAATCGGCGGCGGAACAGGCGGCCGAGACGGCTGCCAAGCTCAAGAAGAAGACTGCCAAGAAAAAGACCGTTGCGAAGGAAGCAGCTGCCAAACCAGCCCCCGAGCCGAAGGTGAAGGCGGTCCCCAGCAAAGCCGCAGCCAAGAACGGTAAAGCTACCGACAAAACAAAGTCGACCGCAAAGCCGCCGGCAAAGACCGCCCCGTCGAAGGTTAAGTCGGCGACGGCTAAAAAGACACCAGCGAAAAAGACGCCGGAAAAGAAGACAGCCGCCAAGAAGTCAACCGTGAAGACAACGGCGGTCAAGAAGTCGCCGGTCAAGAAGGCGCCCGCAAAAAAGACGTCGAAAAAGTCGAGTCCCAAAGCAGCCAAGAAGAAGGCGCCCGCTACCAAGACGAAGCCCAGCAAGAAAGCAACGACGAAAGCAAAGAAATCGCCTGGACGCAAATTGACCAAGAGCAAGCCCCGTTAGTTGCTTGGAAGACACCCCGAGGCCCGCTGCGTGAGTGCGATGCGAGCCAGCAGAGCAGACGCTCGAAATTAGACTCTGAACCACACTTTCTCCAACCCTCGAATCGTTTCACGAGCAAGCTATGGCTGGGCATTCCAAGTGGGCGAACATTCAACACCGAAATGGTCGCGTCGATGCGGCGCGTGGCAAGCTGTGGAGCAAACTGAGCAAGGCGATCATCATGGCCGCCCAGTCTGGCGGTGGCGACCCAGATGCAAACTTTCGACTCCGAAAGGCGGTTGAGGACGCGAAAGCGGTCAGCATGCCCAAGGACAATATCAGCCGCGCCATCAAACGGGGCACTGGTGAATTGGACGGCGGCCGGGTCGAAGAAGTGGTCTACGAAGGCTACGGTCCAGGCGGCGTCGCAATCATGTGCCAAGCGCTCACTGACAACCGCAACCGCACGACCCCGGAATTGCGCAGCTTGTTCGGCAAAAGTGGCGGTGAACTCGGAAAGACCGGCTGCGTCTCGTATCTCTTCGAGCGTAAGGGACTGTTTCTATTCGATGACGGAGTGGACGAGGAAAAGCTGACCGAGGTGGCTCTGGAAAGCGGCGCCGAAGACATCGAGGGCCTGGAAGAGGGGAAGTTCCAGGTCACCTGTGATCCCGACGGCTTCCATGGTTTGGACGATGCATTCCGAGAAGCGGAACTCGTGCCCTCGATGAGCGAAGTCACGCTGATCGCGCAAACCAACGTCGATGCCGACGCCGAGACCGCTAAGAAGACGCTACGATTGCTCGAAGCGCTCGACGATCACGACGACATCCAGAACGTCAGCACGAACCTGAACATCACCGACGAAGCCTTGCAAGACTAGGCGATCCCAACCCGCAGCGTCAGTTTTGAAGTTGCGCCTGCTGTTGGTGGGAGATGGTTTGCACCGCATATCTAGGAAGATCGAGCGCCAACCACTTTCACTATCCCGCAAGCGGGAGGGTGACTCAGTGAGTGCCACTTCAAGAAGCGTCAGCGAGGGATCTGGCCAAGGAGTAGCGCTGGGCTTCGGCGCCCCACTACCAATCCGCCAGAGGGCCAACATCCGACTCTTGGATATACTCGAATTGACTGTCGCAGAACTGATCGGTCATGCCGGCGATGTACTCTCCGACGACACGATTGACACTCGATCCGGTGATCCGCTGGCGAAAGCGGAGGGGTAGCCGATCGGGAGACTTCTCCAATGTCTCAAAGACTTGACGTAGACGCCGACTTGCCGAATCCCGAATCGTCATCAGCCGGGGATGCCGATACACCGACTCAAACATGAACGTTTCTAGCTCCGCGCGCTCAGCTGCCAGTTCATCGTGATGAGTCAGCCGAACGCCGTCTCCACACACGTGCTCGCTACGGCGTCCCTGCAGCGGCTGAAGCCGCGTGATGCCAGCATCCAGTAGATCGGTGACCTGCAAGTCCAACAGTTCGTGCACCAAGTTCTGGCGAAACTGATGTGTCGGCACTCGACCGAGCCGCTGGCGCATTCGATCCAAGGCGCGACTGACGATCTTTAATTCAGAGAGTTCGTCTGTGGTCAACAACCCCATCTGCAGCGCGTCATCAACGTCATGAGCGTCGTAGGCGATCGAATCGGCCGCGTCGACGACCTGGACTTCCAAGATCGGCGCTCGACCGACCGCTGCTTCCGCCTTGTGAGCACGAACGTCCTGTCCCGCTAGCAGCTCACGAGACAAGTTCAGCCCGGGAAATCCGCTGTACCGCTGCTCCAACTCCTCGACAATCGTCAGTGCGAACTGATTGTGCGAAAAACCTCCACTGGACTCCATGCATTCGCTTAGGACGTCCTCACCGCAGTGCCCGAACGGCGGATGCCCGATGTCGTGCATCAGCGCTAGAGCTTCGGTCAAGTCCTCGTTCAATTGCAGCTTTCGAGCGATGGTCCGAGCAATCGACGCGACTTCGAACGTGTGAGTCAATCGAGTGCGATGGTAAGTCCCCATGTCACCGGTAAAGACTTGCATCTTCCCGGAGAGGCGTCGAAACGCGCTGCTGTGCAGGATACGATCTCGATCCCTGGCGAACGGGCCGCGGTAGGGATGGATCCCCTCGTGATAGCGCCGTCCGGCCGAATCACGGCTGTACATCGCATAGGATGCCAGCGTCAAATGCTCGCGATCCGGGTATCGGCGAAGGTCTATCGTCGCAGCGGGTTCTAAGTCCGGCGCTGTGACGGTCACGGACGCCTCCTGTCCGTCGCCCGCTTGACTCTCTGTCACATTCATACAGAAAACATGGGTCAGATTATTCGTGTCGGCAACTTGCGATTCTGTTCTGATCGACAGGCTGCTGGTCCGGCTAGGAGATTCATCACCCGTGGGATCGCGGTCGAGCTCTCACGCGTCCAACGTGGGTCGACCGCCTGATTCACGTATCGTACCGGGCCAGGGCCGATAATCCCACAGGAACCTGTACGCCCACAGGAATTGGAATCGCAAGTGACGACGGCCGAACCAAAAAAGAAAGGAAAACAACAAGCGATCGCCAAAAAGTCGATTACGAAGGGGACTCGCGCCAGCCAGCGGCCACGGTCCGCATGCATCGGAATTCGTGGAGCCCGAGTCCACAACCTAAAGGGCATCGACGTCGACATTCCACGTGACGCCATCACGGTCATCACCGGTGTATCGGGCAGTGGCAAAAGCTCCTTGGCCTTTGACACGTTGTTCGCGGAGGGACAGCGGCAGTACATCGACAGCCTGTCTGCGTACGCCCGACAATTCCTGGACCAGATTCCGCGGCCGGAAATCGACTCGATCGTTGGTCTGGCACCGACCTTGGCGATCGATCAGAAGCCAGGAGTTTCGGGGGCGCGCAGCACCGTTGCCACCGTCACGGAAATCTACGACTACCTGCGGCTGCTTTACGCACGTGTTGGAGTCCCTCATTGCGCGGACTGCGGATGCGCAATCGCTCAACAGTCTTCCGATGCCATTCGCGATTCCCTGCTGGCGCTTCCGGAAGGAACCAAGTTGATGCTGGCCAGCCCGATGGTTCGCGGCCGCCGTGGGGCGCATCGTGAGGTGTTCGAGAAGATTCAAGTCTCCGGGCTGGTGCGTGCTCGCGTGGATTGTGAAGTCTATCTGCTGGAGGACGTTCCCGAGCTCGCACCACGAAAGAACCACACCATCGAAGCGATCGTCGACCGACTCATCGTCCGCCCCGATGTCCGATCCCGATTGACAGAATCGCTACAGCTCGCACTTCGCCTGGGTGACGGATTGGTGCTGGCTTTGGTGGCCACCCAAGACGGTGGCTGGGAAGAACGGCTCTGCAGCACGGCCATGGCGTGCATCGAGTGCGGAGCCAGTTTCGCCGAAATCGAGCCACGGACATTCAGTTTCAACAGTCCGTATGGAGCATGTCCCGCCTGCGACGGGTTGGGGACCGTCGACGTGAACGATCAGGTGCAAACGTGTGATACGTGCCACGGGGCTCGACTTGGCGCGCAAGCACGACGCGTGACCATTGACGACATGCCGATTCATCAGCTGACCGCGATGCCAATCACCCACTCACAGGTTTGGATCGATGCCCTGCTGCCCAAGCTCTCTGAACGCGATTCGTTGGTCGCGTCTCCGATATGTACCGAGGTCGCCAAGCGACTTCGCTTCCTGCAGAAGGTCGGTGCCGGATCCCTGACGCTGGACCGATCAGCCGAGACGCTCAGTGGCGGCGAACTCCAGCGTGTTCGTTTGGCAACCAGTATCGGTAGTGGACTGGTCGGCGTTTGCTATGTCTTGGACGAACCTTCTATCGGACTGCATCCGGCAGATCACGATCGCTTGATCGATTCGATTCGCGACCTGCGCGATGCCGGAAACACCGTTGTGATTGTCGAGCACGACGAGGCGACCATGCGGGCAGCGGACTGTCTGATCGATATCGGTCCTGCCGCGGGCACTCTGGGGGGCAAGGTGGTCAGTATTGGAACGCCGGACGAGGTGACCAACGATCCGAAGAGTCTGACGGGTGACTACTTGAGTGGTCGAGTTCGGGTGCCGATTCCCGACCAGCGACGGCAGACGGCGGAAGGTCGATGGCTGGAGTTGACGGGCGTGTCGACCAACAATCTGCAAGTGGTCGACGCGAGCTTTCCGCTCGGCACGCTGATCGGCGTCAGCGGAGTTTCGGGAAGCGGCAAGAGTTCGCTAGTTGGCGAAACGCTGCTTCCCGCGCTTTCGCAGTCGCTGGGGCTGAAGTCACAACGACCTGGCCCGCATCGACGACTGATCGGAGCCGACAACGTCGACAAGTTGGTTGTGATCGACCAAGCTCCCATCGGTCGGTCGCCTCGGAGTTGTCCGGCCACGTATGCCGGATTGCTAGACCCAATGCGCAAAGTGTTTGCGACCACTCGCCAGGCGAAAACGCGTGGCTTCACCGCCAGTCGGTTCAGCTTCAATTCCAAGGACGGCCAGTGCGAACTCTGCGCCGGGCATGGTGTCGAACGCATCTCAATGAATTTCTTAAGTGACCTCTTCGTCACTTGCACGCGCTGCGGAGGCCGCAGGTACAACCGCCAAACGCTCCAGATCAAGTTCAAGGGCTGCAGTATCGCGGACTGCCTGGCGATGTCGATCGATCAGGCATCCGATTTCTTCGAGAACGTTCCCAAGATCGCCCGGCACCTAGGATTCCTGCAAGCGGTCGGTCTCGGATACCTGCACTTGGGGCAAAGCAGCACCACGCTC
>JBCCUO010000174.1:0-7177 GCA_039196805.1 Planctomycetota bacterium
ACGTGGAACAGGTAAGTATGGGAATCGCTTTCATTGGCGCCGCTGGACAGGGCTGCATTCGGCCGCCGGGACTCGATGCGCCCATAGGTGCCGCCGATCGCCGCCTCGGTCATCATCAAACGCTCGGGCAAAGCCGGCTGAAGCGCCAATCCCCAATCGGCCAATAGGACTTCGCCGAACCGTCCCAGCATGACATTCTCCGGCTTGATGTCACGGTGCACGAATCCTTGGGAATGGGCGTAGCGAATCGCATCGGCAACTTGCAGCAGCGTCTTCACGTTCGCTGCCACGCTCATCGATTCGATCCGCTTATCCCAACTCGTGCCGTCGATGCGTTTCATCGAGTAGAAGAGCGAACCGGATTGATCCACCCCCAATTCATGAAGTGCGATCACGTTGGGATGATCCAACGCACCGATCACTCGTGCTTCCGATAGGAACCGGGTGCGTGAGATTGGATCGGTGGCGATCTCTTGCCGTAGCGTTTTGATCGCAACCTCTCGGTCGACCGCACGCTGGTGAGCCTGATACACAACACCCGTACCACCCGCACCCAACTGTCCGACCAACCGATACTCGGCAGCCTGCCTATCGTCAGAATGCAGGTTTTGCAACTGTCGCGTGGGCACGCCGGCGTCCGGCTCGGATCCGTTGTCGGCCGCATGCGTCGGCGGATGCCAAAGCATCGTTTCATTTCGATCGGGATGCGAAAACTGTTTACTTCCACCGCCCACAGACAGCGTCACGGTCTTGCGATCTGCCGGCTGGGATGCCAACCAGTCCCGCAACTCACCGTCACGCTGGATCGTTTGCATCAGGCTAAGGGTCTCCGATCGATCGCTCATACTGTCGCCGCCTTGGGTCGCGTGGTGTCAATCAGGGCTGGTTTCAAAGATGTCCCACCAACCGTATCAGTCTATCCAAGGCCCGACACACCGGGCAGACACGGCTGTGATCACTGCGATCGTTACCGCCGTCACGATCGTTCCACGCCGGCAAATCTTCGATTCGTTGGAATGACCAACATCGGCGGTCGTTCGTCGTACGTCCCATCCTTCAACGAGGCGTCCCTATCTCCCCCCATCCCCGGTTGCTTTCGCTTTGATGTTCGACACACAGAGTCCCCCCGTCACCGAAGACACGCCGGCCAGCGTCCAAGTCGATTCCGACGCGACCCTTCAGCGTTCGGTTCCAGAGCATGTCGCATCCAGCAGCCAGGAATCTTGCCTGGTGCAGATTTATCCACCTGATGTGGTCGACGGCATGTTACTGCTTTCCGACGACGACGTATTGTTTGGCCGCGACCCGAATGTGGACGTCCCGTTGGCCGACAGCAGTGTCTCGCGTCGTCACGCCAAGATTACCCGCTCGGCTGCGGAATACGTGATCTCTGACCTAGGCAGCACCAATGGAACGCTGGTCAACGAACAGGAGACTCAAGAGCATCTGCTGAAGTCCGGGGACACCATTCGCATTGGCAGCTTCCTGTTCAAATTCCTTTCGGCGGGAAGTGTCGAGTCGCAGTACCACGAAACGGTCTACTCAGCGCTAACACGTGATGCCCTGACCGGCACGCTTAACAAGCGTTATCTGCTGGAGAGTCTTACCCGCGAAATCGCGCGTACCCATCGCCAGGGCGGTTCCGTGGCGTTGGTGATGCTGGACATCGATCACTTCAAGTCGATCAACGACACGCACGGTCACTTGGTTGGTGACGAAGTGCTGCGGGAATTCGGGAGCCGAATTCAAACCGTCTGTCGCGCCGACGACATGCTGGCCCGCTACGGCGGTGAGGAGTTTTGCCTTCTGCTCAGCGACACGCAGCGCGACGAGGCGCTGGTGCTGGCCGAGCGATGCCGACAAGTCATCTGCTTGGAACCCTTTGACACCGCTGCCGGAAAGGTCGAAGTCACCGCCAGTTTCGGAGTGGCCATCGCGGAAGCCACCAATAAGGGCTCGCAAACCGATCTGCTAGCCGCTGCCGATCAAAAGCTCTACGAAGCGAAAGAAGGCGGTCGCAACCGCGTTTGCGTCTAAGCCTGCGACGACTCTCGATTCAACGATCTGCCACCAGACGCGAGGGCCTATTAAGCCAGTTGTCTCTGCCACACGCAGCGTTGGACTCTCAGCCAATGGCGCAAGCGATGGGCGAAGTCCCTCTCGCTTACGCTTCGAGCAGAGACTCTTTCGACCAGCCTGTTGGGCTTTGCCTCACGCCTCGACTCGCTCGCGTGGTCCGACTCGTTGCCAAACCGTGAAAGCTCCTCGCTCAGGCCGTACAATCGAGCGTTGCGGCACGCGCCGCAACCCTCCACCCCTCCGCCTGTACCTGAGGTACTCTCGTGATGACTCTTCGCCTGTGGCTCGTTGGCTTGACCGCCTTCGCAACCCTGATTTCGGCCGCCGCATCCACTCACGCTGCGGATCGCCCCGTGTTTTCCGGCCCTCAGGTTGGCGAGCCGGTCCCAGGTTTTGAGATCGTTTCAGTCAATGGTCGATCCGACTCGGAAGGATCGGATAGCGATAGCAAGTCATTCGATCCGGTCGCCGAAGCCGGCAAAAAGCCGCTTGTGCTGATGTTCATCCATCAAGTTTCGCGTCCGGGTTTTGGATTGGTTCGAAGCCTCAGTCGCTACACCACCTCCCTCTCCGAAAAGGGTGTCCACTCGGCGATCATCCATCTGACGGACGATCCGCCCGAAAAGCTGGATTGGGCAAAGAATGTGATGCGGTACTTCCCCAAGGAGCAACCGGTGGGAGTGTTCGCAGGGGGCGTCGAAGGTCCCGGCAACTATGGCCTGAATCGCAACGTGATGCTAACGCTGTTGGTCGCGAAAGATGCCAAGGTCACTGGCAACTTCGCGATCACGCAACCGCAACTCAACGTGGACGGGCCGAAAATCATTCAAGCGATCGCAGATGCCGCCGGGGACAGCGACCCACCGACCGTTGAACAACTGCAAGGCAACGCGGGCCGAATGATGCGGCGACAGAACAAATCGCGAGAGTGATTCCAGCGACTTGCCGAATCCGCTGTTTCGCAGTTCGTTCAACGGAAGTCGCGGAATCACTTTGCTTGCCAGGAGCGAAAGACTCCAGCGTTAGCGGCAATCAGGACCGCCCATCAACGGTTCTACAGGGGCCCGAATCTCGCTGTTTGGTAGTCCGTTGGGGTACTCTTCGCGAATGATGTCAATCGTTTGCGTGGCGATCGCCAGGTGCTGTCGCTTCGATTCCTGATAGAACGACTGGGCCGCTTGCGTCAGCTTGGGCAGTCCGTGAAGCGGTTTGTCCGAGACACAAAGCAACGTCGCGTTCGGAATGCGATAGCGAAACCCGTTCGCGGCGACGGTGGCCGATTCCATGTCGACCGCGATGCTGCGGCTGGAGCGTAAATGCGACATGGCGCGTCCCAACGCCAATTCCCAGTTTCGATCCGCCGTCGTGTAGACCGCGCCCAGTCGGTAGGGCAGCCCAGACTCGTCCAGCACACGTGCTAGGTTTCGGTTCAGCAAGAAACTGGGCGTGATCGGCACCCCGGGTGGCAAGGCGTCGTCAAGCAGATGGTCGCCGCGCATGTATCCGGAGGCCAAGACGAAATCGCCGATCTCCTGGTGATTCCTGACACCGGCGCAGTGCCCGACCATGATCATCGCATCGGGCCGAAGGACCGCCAAATGGTCGGTCAGATTCTTGGCGTTCGACGGGCCAACACCAATGTTGACGATGCTGATCCCTCGATTGTCCTCCTGCCGATGGTGGTACGCCGGCATCTGCACGCCTGGTCGCTCGGGCCGCACGCAGTCGGGAAACTGCTGCTCGAACGCCTGCATGTGCATCTGATAATTCGTCAGCAGGACGTAGCGTTGAAAGTCCTCGACCGCTGTCCCCGTGTAATGCTCCAAACGCTCGATCGAAAGCTCGGAGCGCTCAGGACCAAAGAGGAAGACCTTTTTGCGGGTCAGGTCAAAATCGGTCTCGTCGATTTGCGATAGCAATGTCGGCGAATTCAAGTCCACCCGGGCTCGCGACCGCGTCACCTGTATCTCGGCTCCGCGGCGAGCCAGCTTAAGCAGTTCGCGTCTCAGATACCATCGAAAGGCACTCGGACGAGCGATCTGTCCGGAGATTGACGGGTTGTGTTTCGACCAGTGTCGGTGAACGGTGATCCTGCAATAGTGCCCGTCCGCAAAGATCCGCTCCATCCAAAGGCAAGTTGCATCAATGCGGGCGCAAAGTTCCTCATCTGACCCCTGCGGATCAATCGTCTGTGACTCTTCCATCACGTCAGTTTGGTGTAACTGACGTCAATCGTAAATGGGTGTGCACACCGACGGGCTTAGAGGGACTACCACCTTCAGCAAGGAAGACGTTTCGCAGACTCCGCGCCGCGTCGCGACCGAGAAGCGAAGCTGGTCAGAGCAAAAAGTCCAAAGATCGCGATCGCACCAGGCTCGGGGACCGGCGTGTCGTTCGGGATCTCATTTGGAGGTGTCGGCTCGGCGGTGAACAGCCAATCGCTCGCAGCAATGTGAGAGTTGTAGTCCGTGGCAAAATTCCAAGTTGAAGGGTCTTGGTCGCTATCTTCAACATGGTTGAGCCATCCCCAGCCGTTCCAGCCAACGTGTCCGCGGTGAGTGGTGTCCGCGAAATAGAACGCGTCGTTCTCGTCGTTGCGTCCACCTTCGTCGATCAGGTTGTAAATCGTTCCTCCCGGAGCCGTGATGCGCCCGATGTTGTCAAAAGGTGCCTTTCGATCCTCGGGAACGACGGTCAGACCGTTGACCAGGTCGCCGGTCACATTGACGCCGTACGTGAACTCGATGTCGTAAACGCCCAGATGCGAGTCGTTGGCGTAGCTTCCGCCCGCGTCCCGTCCACCATAAGCCTGACCCGCAATCTGAATCGTATTGGCGTCCACATCGAAGTGGAGCTTGACGTCGCTGTCGACGTGATCGAAGTCAAAGGTGAAAATCGAATTCGATGCGGCCAGTCCGTCAAGCCTGAGACCGTACGTAGGGGGCGCCGCATTTCCGTCAGGATGGTTCTTCAAATTGAACCAGACCCCCGCGTCTGCGACACCAGCGGTAAGAACAGTGCTTGCCAATAGGAACAGAATGGACCGCATTTCTGGGTGCTCTCAAGAAGCCAGTTGAAGCTGTGCAGGCGGAATCGCCCCGGACATTGCCGCAGGACCCTCCGTGTGGTGGGGACCAACCAGGCCCCCCCGACTAGCGAAATCCTACTTACCGGCACCCCCGATGCAAGCACACTCAGTCGTTTTTTCGAAACAATCGTGCAGGAATTCGTTCTAGCGCTACGCGACCAAATCCTTAGGGCCGCGTTACCCGCCCGCCAGCGTCTCTTCGAATTGAGATCAAAGCCACTTACTGCTCCGTCGGGCTAACTTGGAAATCTGCTACCAGGAGGGCGGCCTGTGATCACGCGAGAGGCAATCGACTCGACGATTGTCAGCATTCTTCGAATCATCTTCGTTGCCCTTGGCATTGCCTTCTTTGCCTACGCGATTGAGAAGCTTGTGAAGACGGACCTAGCAACTCCGGTTGCGACCCATTGGTACGCAGCCGGAGGCTTTCTGTTGCAGACGTTGGTTGCATGACTTGCAGTCTTGCTTGGGTTCACCCTTGGGGACCCGTCGCCGGACCAAGCGTTCCCGGAACACCGTGGCTTTGCCTTCGCGCGTGTCACCGTGCTCTTGGCTGGTGTAAGCCTCCTCTTGATTCATTGGACGCTTCGCTTTGGAGCGCTCTATTGAATCGCCAGGAACGCGACTGCACCCTCGCCAAGTGTTTCGTTGCAGGAACCAAGTAGGCTTGCGAGCGGTAGCTTGGCGAGCCCGACGCGTCGGAACGCTTCGCTAGTTCCGCAACGCGAATGACAAGCCGGAACTCTGCGCGAGATCCGCTACTGCGCTTTGATCTGCTTCGACACGGACGATGCCTTTTAAGTCAGGATCGACTGGACAACACGGCCGTAGACATCGGTCAACCGAAAATCGCGGCCCGCGTAGCGGTAGGTGAGCTGTTTGTGATCGATGCCCAGTTGATGCAACATTGTCGCATGCAAGTCGTGCATGTGAACGCGATCCTGCCGCGCGTAATAGCCATACTCGTCCGTTTCGCCATACGCGAATCCAGACCTCACTCCACCACCTGACAACACCATCGAAAATCCTTGCGGGTTGTGATCGCGACCGTTGCTGCCTTGCACCACCGGGGTCCGGCCGAACTCACCTCCCCAAACGATCAGTGTATCGTCCCACAAACCTCGTTGCTTCAAGTCTGCGATCAAGGCCGCCACCGGCATGTCGGTCTTCGCAGCGTTCTTTTCGTGACCCGATTTCAACTTGCCGTGCTGGTCCCATACTTGGCCGCTACTAACGGTGATGAATCGGACGCCGGCCTCTGCCAGCCGCCGCGCCAGCAGGCAACTTCGTCCAAAGCTGTCCGTTGGCTTCTGGTCGATCCCGTAAGCTTGGTGCGTTGCCTTCGATTCTCGCTCCAACTCAAAGATTTCCGGAGCCGCCCGCCGCATCCTTGACGCCAACTCAACCGCTTCGATCGCACCCTCGATCTCTCGATCCGGACCGCTCTGCTGCAAGTGAAGTGAGTTCATTCGCGCGACCAGATCAAATCGGCGATCCGTCTGCTCTTCGTCCAAGGCTCCGTTGAGATGGGGAATGCGACCGTCACCAGACGTACCGTTGCTGCCGATGGCGGTCGCTTGGTGCTTAGCGGGCAGGAACGCGGCGCCATAGTTTCGCGGACCTCCGTGCGCGGTCGCAGGACCGATCGCGACGTGGGCCGGCAAATCGGGGTGTCCGCTGCCCAGCGCGTAGCTGACCCAGGCCCCAACACTCGGTCGCACCAAGTTGTCACTGCCGGTATTGACCATTCCCACCGCTTGGCCGTGCGACTGACCCTTGGTGTGCATCGAGCGTATGACACACAACGAATCGGCCGTCTTGGCCATGTGGGGAAGAAGATCGCTGACCCAAAGCCCCGACTCGCCTCGCTGCTTGAACGCCCAGGGTGACTTCATCAGCGTCGGCTTGGCGCTGATGTTCGCCGGCAACGCGAACGGCAACGGCTTGCCGTCGTCACGCGTCAACCGAGGCTTGTAGTCAAACGTATCGACGTGGCTGGGACCACCGTGC
>JBCCUO010000175.1:0-7153 GCA_039196805.1 Planctomycetota bacterium
ATCTCCACTCCCATCGACGACGTGATGATGTCGCCAATGCAAAACGACCCGCACAGTATCTCGGCAAAAATGATGACCGCCAGCAAACCCAGCAGCGAAAGGGTCTGCCCTGCCCGATTCACAGCCAGAGTCGCCATCAATAGTCCGAACGACGTCAACACCAACGCGGTTGAGAAAGCAACGATCAGTACAGCGACGATGGCGAACAGATCGATGCCGCGGAGCAGGTAGCAGAATCCCAGGCTCGGAACGACGGCCGCAAAATAGACCATCATCTGCAGCATGCCGCTGTTCAGCTTGCCCATCACAATGCGAAGCGATGACAGCCGAGTGATCGAAAGCAACTCGAACGTATTCTCGTCCAGTTCCGCTGCCAACGAGCGGTGAGTCGCCAGGGGTACCATTCCCAGCATCGGTACCGCCAGCACCAGGTAGTAACCAATCATGAGGGTGCTACCGGTCGGCATGAAGTAGACTTCAGGGGCATTCGTCACGATGCCCAATACCGTCCAGAACCAGGTCGCCAGCAACAGCAAAGAGAAGGTCACCAGGAACTGGCGACTCTTCAATGACTGACGAGCTTCTTTGATCAGAATCGGATTCAACCATCCGGCGACGCGCTGCGTCCAACGATCGATCGTTCCCCAGAATCCACGGCCCGTCGATTCGCGTAGGAGTGGATGGGAAAACTCCTCATCCCTCCTTGGACCCATGGGAGTACCGACCGCTCGCTCCGATTCTCTGTGAACGGGTTCTTCAACGGCCAACTGCGCTTTCGGCGACGCTTCACTCATTGCACCAGGCCCTTGGTGACTTTCAAGAAGACGTCCTCAAGCGATTCGTCTTGGGGCGAATACTCCAAGACCTCCACGCCCGCTTCGATCAAGCGACGGATCGTCATCGATTGTTCTTGATCCCCGCCATTGATCGCAAAGTCAAATTGCTGATCTGTCTGACGTACTTCGTCGACGAATGGAAACTCCCCCAGCAGTCCGCCGACGACTGCCGCGTCGCCCAGGAATCGAAGTCGAATGTGTCTCGCCGGTCTGAGTTGCTGACGGATCTCTTGCACCGTGCCGGTCGCCAACAGCTTGCCCTGCTCCAAGATGCCGACGCTGTCACACATCTCCGCCAACTCGGTCAAGATATGACTGCTGACCAAGATCGTTTTGCTGTCGGCTGCCAGCGCGCGAATGATTTGGCGAAGCTCGATTCGAGCGCGAGGATCCAGCCCGGCTGCCGGCTCATCCAGGATCAAGACCGCTGGATCGTGAATCATCGCTCGCCCCAGGCACAGTCTCTGACGCATCCCTTTGCTGAGACCACGGATCGGTTTCTCGGCAAGCGGGTTCAGCCCGGTGAATTCCATCACCCAACGCAACCGCCGAGTCCGCTCGCGCCCCAGCAAACCGTACGAACGAGCGAAAAAATCGAGGTACTCGATGCAGTTCGTATCTGGATAGGTCCCGAAATTGTCCGGCATGAACCCCAGTCGGCTGCGGACACGATCGGGGTCGTTGATTGACGACAGTCCTTCGACGCGGGCGTCACCCATGCTGGGCAATTCCAGCGTTGACAGAATCCGCATGCTGGTCGTCTTGCCTGCCCCGTTGGGACCGATGTAACCAAACACACTGCCTCGGGGAACGGAAAACGAAACGCGATTGACCGCCAAAGTGTTGCCGAACCACCGACTCACGTCGCACAACTCAATGACTGGCCCGTCCCAGGCGGAAGCGATCATTGGAGGACTCCCAAGACGTACCCCACGCTGTCCACGTGGCGAGCATCGGTGATGCCCAACGTGCTTGGGTCAATTGCCCGCTGGGCCACAAAGACTTGGTTCAGTCGGGTCAACCGGTTCAGACTCATTGCCGATTCGACCCCCGAACGGTCGTACTTCAAGATGGGGCTCCCGCCATACCAGTACGCCGAATCCAGGTCCGGGATATCGATTGCCCCCGTGCTGTAGAAATTGTCGGGCAAGTGCTTGGCAAAAGTCTTCACCGGATGCTTTGCGGTGACTCGCTGCAGATCAACCGACTCGCCCGAAGCCACCGCGTCGACCAACCAGAACTCATCTTCGTTCTTGACAACAAGCTTCTCTAAATCCCATGGCGTCTGATTCGTAACGACGGCTGGAAACGATTGGAAATCAAAGTCGACTGAGCCCACGTCCAGAAGGGGACGTTCCGTCAGGTACTGTACCTGACTCCGTGGCGGAAGATAAACGCCCGTAAATCTGCGGTTCTCCTCGCTCACCGCGACCGTTCCCTGGCTGCGTCGCGCACCACTCGCACGATAGTTGCCGGAGCGCGTTCGCGTGTAGTGAATGGGATAGACCGCCATGTCAGCGTCATGCACCAATCCCCTGCGGCTTCCCATGACGGTGTAGTAAGTCGCTCGATCTTGCTGCAAGGCGACACCATGCCGGCCATCCAGGTACGTCACCTGACGGACCCGTGCGCGGGTGCTGAATCCGTCCGCGACCAACGCATAAGCAAACAAACAGGCCAAGGCCACCACCGCGACCAGTGGCGCTGCAAAGTAGAGCAGGAAAAGCCGCTTGCGACGCCTCAACAGGACGTACGCAACAGGTCCAACCAGCAAGACGAACAGCGTATTGAGTGCAGCAAACGACTTCACCGGAGGCTGTCCGACCGAACCAATCAATAGAGACCAATAGGCATCACTCCCGCTCCGCACATCCAGGCCATGACGGACCGTCCAGCCACCATTTCCCGACCATCGCGAAACGGATTGCCAGAATTGAAAGGACCCCGGAAACGGGTCCTCGTCACTGATCGAAATGATCGAACCGAATCCAAAATTTGTCTGCTTAAATCGCGATGCGATTTCTGCAACCGGAGTAACGGTGACGAATGGATTCTTCCCTTTGACCAATCTGTCGTAAGCCTGCTGGCGAGTTTCGACGCCGGACTGGTTCATCTGATAACCAAAACCGCCTTTGCGAATGCCGTTCCAAGTATCATCGATCAGAGGTTCGGTATCGTTGACAGCCCCCAGATTCATCGCTTGCACGACATCGCCAGGCTTCATCACGCTTGAACCAACAGACGTTGGTTTCTCTGTGCTCAAAAGTTTGCTTGTCGAACCCTTCGCAGCGTACACCCACAATGATCCGCCAGAGATCACCCACTTCTCAATGGCCTGGACAGCATCCGGGCTACTGGCCTCAAGTCGTTCCAGCACGGGCGCGGCAACCAAGACGATGTCCAACTGACTGTGTGCCAACCATTGATCACTCATGGACGCCTCGTCCAGAAGTCGAAACTGGACCATGGCAGGCTGGACACGAGAAGCCAAAGCCACTGCCGGAGTGTGCCCCAGTCGCTTGACGTTCGGCTTGTCGGGGATCGGTCCGTTACCCAAGACAGTGATCAGCGTACGGACATCAGGGCACTGCGTCCAAGCCTGTTTCGATACACCGCCGTCTTGTGCCACGATGATCCCCACGGTGTTGGTCGCGTTCGTGTTGCGCTGGCGAAGACCAATGGTCATCGAATCCTTGCCGTAGCGAACTTCACGCCCATCTTCCAGAAGCCGAACGTCTAGCTGTCGCCAGGTGCTGTACTTGGGGATCAGCATCTCAAAATCGATGCTCTTTCGTCCCTCTGGAAGAACGAATGACTGGCGGACCACAGAGTCGAAACGGTTTGGGAATTCCGATTTCGCAAAGACCTCCACCGTGATCGGGATGTCGCGAACCAGGTTTCCTCTCAGACTTCGCACTTTCAGGTGCAACGGCTGGAAACCATTTCCTCCCACGGACTCCAACTCGAAATGGATCACATAGGGACGCTTTGCTCGGCGATCCGGTATCGACCCGATGCGAGAGGTGTCGGCATTGGCCTCGATCCCAGTCAGGACGATCGCCAAGCAACCAACCAGAGCCAACAAGCATTGCCGACACACCCATGTCTGGTTCACGATTCGGTCTCCCGCTGTTCGCCTGGTACATGCTGTTCGCCTGGTACACGCTGTTCATTCGATTCGTCGATGGGACTCTCATCATCGATCGTGTCGGCATCCTTAGTGGATTCCAAACTTGCGTCCACGTCTGCCGCTTTCAGTCCGGCGGGAAACGCTCGAGGTGGCCGCGGCGTCGGCTCCTTCAGGGCGAACACCTGGTTGAAGATGCTTGCGATCACAAACAACCCCGCATAAGCCAAGAAGCAAGCCAGCCCGATCAAGATCACGGCGACCAGGCATTGTGCCAGCCGCGACCCGTCAACGAAGGCAAACCGCGCGGCCAACATGAAGACGGCCGCGATCGCGATCAACCCGGCCATGAATCGGATCGACAGCTGTGGCAACAGCGGCTCACGCAAAGCATCTCGCTCATCCGCCCCGTCAACCATCGCGTCGCACGTCTCCTAAGATCTCGGCCCCGATCACAACTTTGGTGCAGCTCAATTGAGCGTTCATCGTAACGCATCCGCAAGCCCGCGATCCGATCAGTCCCCTTGTTGGCGGGTCGCGATCGGCCGTCGCCCAGGATCAGCGATTTTGGAAAATCTGAGCTTTCGAACACGTTTTCCACCGGGCGACTTCTAATGCTAGCAATCTTCACTAACCCTTCACCGCTTCTAGGCTTAGGACGATGCTCAATCCTCCACAGGACACTCTTCCGGGTCGTGAGCAAAACCATAAGTCGTTTTGGATTCATGACTTAGTGGCCAATCGTTTTTCTATTTGACACCGCCTGGGCAATCCCTAGACTTCGCCGTTCGAGCACATGTAGTGGTTTTTGACACCGAGACCACTACCGGTAGTGACAGCAAGGCTGACTTTGTCGGCACTTAGCGGCGGTGGATACCGCGTCCAGGAGTCATTGCGGGTTTGTTCGAATGCGGGCGCTAGGCTTCGTGTCTAATGCCGGCCAGGGTCGTTTTTGTTCACTAGTTGCCCATTTGGTTGACCCCACCGTTTCGCGAGGACCGCGATTACCTTGGCGGTTGGTTCAACCCACGGATGAGTTCCAGGAGTCTTAAAGTCATGGCCAGCGTTCTGCCCGCGTCCGCGGAAACCAACAGTTCTTCCGATCCCGCCCTCGAAAAGGTCAACAGCGAACATGGTGTGCTTTACGCACGCGAGCGCTTTGGCCGAACACTGCGTGGAGACCGCGCGGGCCTGAAGATCGAGACGACGTTCTGCCCAGAAGACGTCAGCCCCTTTGAAACAGCTGAGTGGGAAGTGCGGAGCGCCGCGATCAAGGACGAGAACGGCAACGTGCTGTTCGAGCAATCTGATTGTGAAGTCCCTGCCGATTGGAGTCAGCTGGCGACCAACGTCGTTGTTTCCAAATACTTTTACGGGGAACCCGGCACTGACGAACGTGAACGAAGCGTCCGTCAATTGGTCCACCGCGTCACTCGCACGATCGCCGATTGGGGCCTGGCCGATGGCTACTTTGACACACCTGAAGATGGCGATCGCTTCTATCGCGACTTGACTTGGTTGTGCCTGCATCAACACGGTGCATTCAACAGCCCAGTTTGGTTCAACGTCGGCCTGCACGCCCAGTACGGGATCGAAGGTGCCAAATGCAACTGGCACTGGAGTCGCGAGCAGAACGACACGGCACAGCCGGACAACCCGTACGAGTATCCGCAAGGGTCGGCCTGCTTTATCCAAAGTGTGGACGACAACATGGAAGACATCATGCGGCTGGCGACCAGCGAAGCGATGTTGTTCAAGTTTGGATCGGGAACCGGTACCGATCTTTCCACCATTCGCTCACAGCGCGAAAAACTATCCGGCGGCGGAACGCCATCTGGACCGCTCTCTTTCATGCGCGTGTACGATTCGATCGCCGGCGTGATCAAGAGCGGCGGCAAGACACGCCGCGCTGCCAAAATGCAGTCGTTGAAGGTCTGGCACCCGGACGTGCTGGAGTTCATCGAGAGCAAATGGAATGAAGAAAAGAAGGCTCACGCCCTGATCCGCGAGGGTTACGAGTCAAACTTCAACGGCGAAGCGTACAGCAGCGTCTGCTTCCAGAATGCCAACCTGTCCGTCCGTCTGACCGACGACTACATGGAAACCGTCCGGGCCGATGGTCAGTGGCAAACGCGTTGGGTGACCGACAAGGTGGCCGAATCGGCTCCGTCGTACAACGCGAAAGAGTTGCTCAACAAGATGGCGGAGTGTGCTTGGCACTGTGGCGACCCGGGCGTTCAGTACGACACGACGATCAACAAGTGGCATACGTGTCCCAACAGTGGGCCGATCAACGCTAGCAATCCTTGCTCGGAATACATGTTCCTGGATGACACGGCCTGCAATCTGTCGTCGATCAACTTGATGAAGTTCTTGGGCGATGATGGCGTGTTCGATACCAAGCGTTTCAGAGCCGCCGCTCGATTGTTCTTCATCGCTCAAGAGATCTTGGTTGATCACGCCAGCTATCCCACCGAGCCCATCGCTCGAAACAGTCACCTGTACCGGCCGCTGGGTCTGGGCTACTCCAACCTGGGCAGCGTCCTGATGTCGCTGGGCATGAGCTACGACTCCAATGCGGGTCGTGGCGTGTGCGGGTCGTTGACCTCATTGCTGCACGGCGAGGCCAACCGTACGAGCGCTGAACTGTCCGGCGTGGTCGGTCCTTTCGAAGGATACGCCGAAAACGAGAAACCGATGCTGGGCGTGATGCAGATGCACCGCGACGCCTGCGATCAGATCGATGACCAAAGCCCCCCGGAGCTGAAGGCGGCCGCTCAAAAACTTTGGGACGACGTGCTAGAGATCGGGGAAAAGTACGGCTTCCGCAACGCCCAGGCAACCGTCCTGGCGCCGACCGGAACGATCAGCTTCATGATGGACTGCGACACAACAGGGATCGAACCCGACATCGCTCTGGTCAAGTACAAACAGCTGGCCGGCGGCGGCATGTTGAAGATCGTTAACCAAACGGTACGACGTGGTCTCCAGACACTCGGCTACAGCGCTCCCAAAATCGACGCGATCCTGAAGTTCATTGATGAGAACGACACGATCGAAGGTGCACCGGAGTTGGACGCAAAGCACTTGCCCGTCTTTGACTGCGCTTTCAAGCCGGCCAATGGCATCCGCAGCATTCCCTGGCAGGCGCACGTCACGATGATGGCGGCTGCTCAGCCGTTCTTGTCGG
>JBCCUO010000176.1:0-7137 GCA_039196805.1 Planctomycetota bacterium
GGATGAAGTCGCGTTTCCAGCCAGGCGGTGGATCCTTTCGGGGTGCCTTGAATCTCAGCCGAACCTCGTCACCGCCGCTGATCACGACCATCGAATCGTCCCAAGCACGCAACGTTTGATCACAGGGGCCAAATCGAGTCAGGAAGCCATCCAATGGCGGCCAGCGCGGCCGATTTGAAGCTCGCGCGTAATCGTAGGTTTCCGGCCGTTGAGGCCCGGGTTTGGAACGCTCGGAAAAACCGTGCCAGGCCAATTCGGCGGCTTGCAGCGGCAAATCTTGCACCGTCAGGTGACTTGGCTGGTCCCGGATCGCAAACTCAGCACAGTCCCAATAGATCTGAGCTGATGTGCGGACGCGGATTCTTGGGTCGTCCCGGTTCAACACGTCGGTCAACTCGACCACGATCGTCTTGGTCTTTCCGCCCGGAAACCCCATGAAGGGAATCGCCTTGCGCCAGCCGTCCTCCGCTGATTCATCGGGTACCCATACCGATGGAAACTCGATTGGTGGCAACTCGGGGTTCTGGTCAATCTGGATGTTCAGTGACGTGTCGGTCGGCAAGATCCAACCTGTCAACACGGCATAGATCGATGCATCAGTGCCCTGTCGTTCAAGCTGACGCCACTGGTCGATCATTGATGCTTCAGGCGTTAAGTCGATCCAGTGCGGTGGACAGAGTCCTTGGCGAAGGCGGCGATCAAAACCCTGCACGAACTGCTGGTCAATCTGATGTAGCGTCGATGTAACGTCCTTCCCCAACGCGTCCAAGGCGTTGGACACGCCGAATCGCTGCTCGGGTGCAAACGCGTGGATCGTGGGTGAGGCCACGCTGCCTGGCCCGACTTTCTCGTTCGTCCAAACGTCGACGTCAGCGGGATGATCTACGGCCTGAAGGGCGACGTGATCCAGATAGGCGACCTCCCACAGTTCTTCGGTGATTCTGAGTTCGTAGTGACCTTCCTTGGGACGCAGAAACTCACCGTCAATTCTCAGGTACTCCCAAGGTCGATCGCCCGCGACGACTCCTCGAGCAACTTGCAGGCCCAATGGGGCCGCCCATAGGCAGTCGGTCACGAACGCGAATCGCTCGCCGTCCCAGGCATACAAGTAGGGGCACGATCCCTTCAGTGTTTGCTCTTCTTCCACCAACGTGTTGTACTCGGGTTGGTCGATGGTCTGCGTCAGACCATTGGGGAAGACGACTCGGACCGAATCAGGACGGAGCGATTCACCCAATCCAAAATGCGTGGCGGGCGACGTGATGATCTGCGAGCGGTAGTTCGGACCTGACCACATCTCCAGCACGCTGCCGATAGCGTAGTGGTTCACCCGGCCGCTGTTGGCCGCATTGTCAGCGATCCCCTTCATGCGAAGCTTGAGGTAGTCTCCGACGGCCGAACAGCTGTTGTGCAGCACCGCAAGTCCGCGGCCACGCCTTCCCGCAATGTCCAGCCTTCCGTCACCGTCAAAGTCAGAAACCACCGCCGGTGCAGGCAATTCAGAATCGCGAACGGTGACGTTGAATGCGGTTTGGGAATCACCGATTCCGATCCGTTCTGCCGAGGTAGATTGGCCACTGGACCAGAGGACTTCAGTCCACGAGTCGTTGTCGAAGTCACCGACGGCGGGCAAAGAGGTTGATTGAATCGACACGCTTTCATCGATGGACCAAAGTCCCATGTCGGGCGTTCGCGAGTACACGAGTCGGGCTTCTTGAGGACCACAAATCAACAGGTCCCAGGAGACGTTGCCGTCCGCGTCCAGGACGTTGATTTGACTAGCGGCAGGAACAGCCGGGATGTCGTCCAAGTAGTACGCGTCGAACTGAAGATGCAGGCGATTCGTGATCGTTCCCACACGGCCACTGCCGGCGTGGACCGTGACCACGTCCAGATCCAAGTCGCGATCCAGGTCGACAATGGCCATGTCGGTAATCGGGTCATCGTCCTCGAATCGACTGTTGATTTGCTCCGATGGCACTTCGTCGAACGTGCGATTGCCGCGGTTGACGAAGCAGCGAATCCCAGACGTTGTGCCAACCACCAGATCCAGATCCCCATCTCCTTCCAAGTCACCCGCGATCGCGGCGGTTGCCCCGGTGATGTCTTCCAGATCGCAGGGACGATCCGACAACTTCAGGCGATCCTGCTCCGATGTCGTGTCACGGCCATCGCAGTTGATCAAGCGAAAGCCCTCACCGCCGTAGGCCAAGAGCGTCTGGAATGTGTCGTGTCGTGCTGCGGAAGAAACGTCCCCTTTCGACTCATCGGGTGCAACGGATCGTCTGATTCTCTCTTGGTCGCTGTAGTCGACCATGAAGAAATCTTGGACCAAGACTCCGGTGACTGGTAGATCCAATTCGATCTTGCCCGCCGGTCGCCAAGTCTGGTCGGCAGTCAGTTGCATCAGAGTCAAGGTACTGGTCGATGAGTCCTCGCTCGTTGTACTGACAATCAGGTCGGGCTCAAGGTCCAGGTCAAAGTCGACGATTTCGATCACATCAACCTCATCCATGTTGGAGACTTCCATATTCTCAAACTGCAGTGGATCGTCATTGGCCGGAGGCTGAGACAGCCCAAAGGCTTCGCGCGACTGTGTCCTCAAGAACTGAAAACTCAGCAGGTCCAGCGGGTGGGGCGACGCACGACGCCGGTCGGTTTTGGTCAATTCGGTTCGGTTGATGACGTTGAACCATTGCTGGAAACGATTGGTCGCCTCCGACCACTCGTTCGCTTCGATCGCTTGAACGATCTTGTCGACGAACTGCTGCTTCGTCATTCCGGTCGGGGCCAGCGGACGGGCCAGCGACGGTGCGATCGACGCGGTCAGTTGAGACGTCCGGCGGACCAAGTCAGCAGCTGCAGAACGCTTGGCCTTCAAGTTAGTTTCCGCAGCTCTTATGGCGACCAAGAGGTTATCTGGATGACGGTCCGACGCCGTCTGCAACGTGGTCGCTGCTTGTTCCAGTATCTGGTTCGGAAGTCCGGACAAGGGATCCTCCAGCAGGTCCAGCAAATCACACAGGGTCCCCGCCAACGTCAATGACCATGGATCGTCCGAGCGATCGTTGCCGATGCGGTTGACCAAGCGATCGAACACATCGTTCTGGATGCCGGGTCGAAGCGAAGCGGGCAGCAGGCCGGCTTCGACCAAGTCCACGCGACTGTTCATCCATGCCAGCAGCGCATCGCTCGGCGCCAGGCTCTCAAAATCGGTAATTGCTGTCCTTGTCGACTCGATGGCAGCGCCCATTTGATCTCTGGCCAGTTGACGCTGATCATCGGTCAAGTTGCTGTTGGTTGCTCGTGCCGAGAGCTGTTCAGTTCTTAGCAAAGCGTTCAGGGCGCGATTGCGGCCAAGGGAACTGGATTCGCCGTGTTGCTGCCAGAGCTGATCCCACATTGGCGCCGCGTCGGTCGGACGCAAATCCTCCGTCGCGGTCAGGGCGTTCTGTGCCAGCGTCAGCGTGAACAAACGCGGGTCCTCTGGTGGCACGCCATCGTCGCCACCCACCATCTCTCGCACCGTCCAAGCCAGCAGCAACACGCCTGCGATCACAACGGCCAGAGCGGCGATCAGTTTGGCCTGGGATGCCCCCAGCGTTTGTCGTGACCCGTACTTCGGTTGGCAGCTTCGTACGCCCAGCCGGGGGCGTTTGGGAATCAGTGGGATCAAGTGGTCGAACCTCCCCGAGGCGGATGACTTGCGATATCGTATCGGTATGAACGTAACAAAATTCACCACCGTTTCGGGCGAAGTCCGCGTGGGTCTGGTCGAAAGCGACCGAATCACTCCGCTTGGGCTGTTTGATCCATACCATTGCCTGGGGGATCTATTGGCTGCCGACGACCCGATGGGTTTGATCGGCTCGTTAACACCCGAGCCTGCCCTTGGCTTGGACCAAGTCACCTTCCTGCCACCCATTGACCATCAGGAAGTCTGGGCGGCCGGAGTCACCTACAAACGTAGCCAAACGGCCCGCATGGAAGAGAGCGAGGCGGCGGCGTCATGCTACGACCAAGTTTACGAAGCCGACCGTCCGGAGTTGTTTTTTAAGGCGACGCCCAGTCGAGTCTGCGGCCATCTGCAGCCTCTTCGGATCCGACAAGATTCCAAGTGGAACGTGCCGGAGCCGGAAGTGACGCTGGTTCTGAGCCCGGAACTTAGAATCCTGGGGCTGACGGTCGGCAACGACATGAGTTCGCGAGACATCGAGGGCGAAAACCCGCTCTACCTACCCCAGGCAAAATGCTATGACCAATCGGCAGGCCTGGGCCCTTGGCTGACGCTGATGCCCGAGTTGCCTCCGGTCGATCAAATTAAGATCCACCTGTCCATCGATCGTGGCGGCGACATCGTCTACGACGCTCACACGGCCGCCGATCAAATGGCACGATCGTTTGACGATCTGGTGGGCTGGCTCGGGCGCGACAACACGTTCCAGCACGGCGCGTTCCTGATGACCGGAACTGGGATCGTACCCACCAGCGATTTCACGCTGTTGCCGGGCGACCAGGTCAGCATCTCGATTAACTGCGTTGGCACGCTCACCAACCCCATTGTCCAGGGCTAAGCGTCTCTCAAGCCAAGGTCAGCCGTTTTAGCTCAACGGCGCCGGCCAAATCGCCACCATTCCCAACTCACAACACGACCCATCACTCATGTCCACCGCTACCGATACTGTTCGTCCCGTCCTGATCGCCGGCCAATGGCGCGGAGCCCAGCAGACCAGCACCTTTCAGGCGACCGATCCAAGTCGCAACGCCAAACTGGAAGCCGAGTTCCCGGTCAGCACTTGGGAAGACTGTGACGCGGCGCTCAGCGCGGCCGTTGAAGCTCATCGCCAACTGCGCCGGCTGCCCGCCAGTCAAATCGCCACGTTCATGGAGACCTACGCCGACAAGATTGATGCGACCAAGGATGAACTGAGTGCGTCGGCGAACGCTGAAACAGGGTTGCCGATCAGCCCGCGTTTAGCAGACGTCGAACTGCCTCGAACCAGCAACCAACTTCGCGCCGCCGCGGCTGCGTGCCGGAGTGGGGACTGGGCGCTGGCCACGATCGACACCAAATCGGGCATCCGAGCCTGTTACGAGTCCCTCGGGCCGGTTTGCGTGTTCGGCCCCAATAACTTTCCGTTTGCCTTTGGAAGTGTTTCCGGTGGGGACTTTGCTGCGGCGATCGCGGCCGGAAATCCAGTGATCGGCAAGGCCAATAGTTCCCATCCCGAAACAACTCGTTTATTTGCCGAGTTGGCAGCCGAGGCGATTGCCGAGACGGGGCTGCCTGCCGCCACGGTCCAACTGCTTTACCGCACCAGTCACTCCGATGGTGAGCGATTGGTGTCGGATCCCCGCGTGGGTGCCACCGGTTACACCGGTAGTCGTGGTGCTGGATTGAAACTCAAGGCGGCCGCCGATGCAGCCGGAAAGCCGATTTATCTAGAACTGTCCAGCGTCAATCCGGTCGTCGTGACGCCCGCTGCCTTGGCCGAGCGTGGGGAAGCATTGGTCGACGAGTACATGACCAGCGTCTTGATGGGCACCGGACAGTTTTGCACCAACCCGGGCGTGGTGATGCTGATCGCCGGCGAACAGACGGACCAGTTCATCGACGCCGTCAAGGATCGCTTTGCATCAGCACCCTCCGGAACGCTGCTTTCTCCCGCCGTCGCAACCAGCTTGTCCTCCAGCATCAAAACACTGGTTGATTTTGGTGCGGAACTCTTGACCGGTGGCGGTGAGAGTGAGCCCAATCGTTGCTCAGTTAGCAACACGTTGCTGAGGACCACGGCGGCCGATTTCTTGCAGAATCCGGAAGGCTTTCAAACCGAGGCCTTCGGCAATGCGGCGTTGTTTGTTGTCGCTGATTCCGTTGACCAGTGCTGCGATGCGATCGGTCAGCTGGAAGGCAACCTGACGGGGTGTGTTTACACCGCCTCGGGTGACACCGACGCGGACGACTATGAAAAACTCGCGTTCGAATTGACTCCCAAGGTGGGGCGATTGCTCAACGACAAGATGCCGACGGGCGTTGCGGTAAGCTCGGCGATGAACCATGGCGGCCCCTATCCAGCGACCGGGCACCCCGGATTCACAGCCGTCGGCGTTCCCGGTTCGTTGCTTCGATTCGGCAAACTGACCAGTTTTGACAACGTGCGTCCTCAGCGACTGCCCTCGTTGCTACAAGACTCCAACCCCACCGGCGGCACCTGGCGGAACATCGATGGAGCATGGTCGCAAGCCAACGTGTAAGCTGTTGGTTTTCGAACCGCCATGCTTGGGGCGTTGATGAAGAGCCATTCGAAACCTGATTCACATCGTCAGGTGCTCATCCAGAAATCAGATGTCGCGGTACCCGGCGTCGGAACACCAGTTGCACAACGGCTGGACCGCCGTCAGGTGATGGCCGCCGTGGGTGCTTGTGCGGGCGCCACGCTGCCATCGGTTGGCTGGCCGAAGATGGTAACTGGTGACGAAACAAGCGATCGGTTCGCGCTGCGGTTTTTGGTGGCCAGCTGCATGTACGGCTACGCCGGCCTGCGTGAAATCCTTCCGCAGATGAGCCGCTTGAAGGTCGATGCGATCGACTTGTGGCCTAAGGTCCACGGCTCGCAGCGGGAAGAGATCGCCTCGATGGGCGAGGAGGCATTCATCGATCTGCTCGGTCAGTACGGCGTTCATGTCGGCTGCCTGTCCCAATACAAACTCGGCCCGTTCGGTTTGACGGACGAGATTCCGTTGGCTGCTCGACTGCAGTGCCCGTTCATTGTCACGTCAGCCCCTGGAAGCAAAGGTTTGCGTGGGCCGGCGCTGAAAGAGGCGGTCGCCGCTTTCACTAAGCGAATGCAACCTCACTTCGCCAAAGCGGCGGACGCCGGCGTTACGATCCTGATCGAAAACCATGGATCCAGTTTGCTGGATCACGTCGACGGCATTCGCTGGATACTGGACCTTGCCGATGTTCCCGGATTTGGCTTTGCGCTTGCCCCGGCCCATTTGCCGCAGGATCCCAAGTTGATTGCCCAACTGGTCAGCGATAGTGAACGCCGCTTGAACCTGTTTTATGCCTGGCAGTTCGGCAAGGGATTCCGAACCAAAATGTCGCGATCGGATGAGCACCTTCAGCTGCCGGGA
>JBCCUO010000177.1:0-7096 GCA_039196805.1 Planctomycetota bacterium
CGAATTGCTCGCGAGTTTTCCGACGAATCAGCAGCCTTGCCGGCTGCTACAGGCCAGTTCGTCGGCGAGCGAGGTACGAGTATGCTTCTTTCTTGGGCGAGTGGGCTGAAACCATAAGCTGGCACGGCATGGTCGCCAATCCAGATCGAAGTTCGGAAGCCCCTAAACGTCAGAGACTTCTTTGACAGAACCGTACGTGAAAACCTCGCAGGACCTTCCCGATGTCCAGTCCTACGATGATGGGCGAAACCTAGGGATCGATCAGGTCGGAGTGACAAGTGTTGCCCATCCGATCCGATTCATTTCGTTTCCTGAATCAGGCGAGGACCTTCAAAACACGATCGGTACATTCGATCTCTTCGTGTCGCTCAGGCCGTCGGTGAAGGGCACACACATGTCTCGGCTCGTGCAGCTGCTTCGAGGTTGGCATCAGCCGCTGGACTATGCAAGCACGATTGAGCTTTGCGGCGTGCTCCGCGAGCGCATGGAGGCGGAGCGAGCTTTGGTTAAAGTGCGTTTTCCGTTTTTTGTTGATCGAGACGCGCCAGTGACTGGTGAGTCTGGTGTGCTTCGGCTTGATGTCGAACTCGAGGCAGCGATCGACCATCGGCGTGATTTGATCGTCACCGTCGCTGGGCCTGCGATGAGTCTTTGCCCATGTTCGAAGGAAATTGCTGACTACGGAGCACACAGTCAGCGCTGTCAGCTCACCGTTAGCGTTCGATTCCGTCGCGAATCAGAGAGCCTTTCCATCAACGAGCTATTCCGGATGATGGAGCAGGCGGCCTCGGCACGCGTCTATTCGATCCTGAAGCGAAGCGATGAGAAACGAGTTACCGAAGACGCCTATGACAACCCCAAGTTCGTCGAGGACACGATCCGTGATCTCGCGTTGAGCTTAAAGTCTGTATCAAACATTGCATGGTTCCGTTGTGCGACGGAGAACTTCGAGTCCATTCATCAGCACAACGCGTACGCGTGCATTGAAAGGTCGACTAATGGCGGACCCAACAACGGTCACAACTCGAGTCGCGCCACGCAGTACGGGTGACTGCTGAAGGCGTTGGCTGCTGCATCGCTTTAAAACATGTCGAACGTTGATAAGCGTCTCTCTGTCGCTTTGCGGCTGACGAAACTCGTTAGCAAATCAATCAGATCGACTGTAGCAATCGGGTCCAGACAAGAATTGATCGACGACTGACTTTGCCGCCCAGCACGATCGGATAACCGCCCTGTTGCAGTGCGGCTCCCCACGCTGGTATGTCGTCTGCATCGTCGATCGGCAGCAAGACTTGGGCACTCTTGGTCGAGTCACCAGGCGAAAGGCGAATGCCGGGCGGTCGCGACTGATGGGAAACAGCGAGTCCGTGAAAGACGTCCGAGTTGGCTACGGCGCAGGCGATCGCCATGGCATCCGACGCGGTGGGTTTTCGTCCCGAGACCGCTCCGACGGCCGCCACCGCCACGGCTCGAGGTGCAGCGACTTGTCGCTTCATGGCGAGCTGTGCCATCCGGGCAACGACGTCTAATTCCTTCGGTTGCCAGCCCTTTTCATTTTCCGACGAGATGGTCAGCACCATCGTCCCCGACGCGCGTGCCGCAGTCTGCCACGACTCGCTCGCCTTCTCGGGCTCACGCTGCCCCGGGTTGGCCAGTAAGACGAGCAAACCGATCTGGGGGTTGGAGGAAGGAGTCTTGGCCGGGTAGTACAGGCTCGCCTTGTTCTTCGCATCGGCCAAAGCGATGTCTTCGCTATCCCACTTTTGTTCCGAAAGATCTGGCATCTCTGCCGGCAGTGATCGGAGGGAAACACCGGCAAGGCCGTCGGGGCGCAAAGTGAACTCAGTCAATTCGCCTCCGCGGACGACGGAAAGAACGACTTCCGCATCAGGCTCGGCTACTGTCAGCAGGCGACGCAGTGATTCCGCGTCTTCAACCTCTGACCCGCCCCATCGCGTGATCCGATCGCCGACAGCCAAGGCTTCGGACGCGGGAGTGCCGGGGACGATCATTGCAATCTCGACACCAGAGGTTACATCGCCGTTCTTATCGTCGGCGCCTTCCTTGGTCGGCGGAGTGTCTGCCTTGGCGTTTTCTGTACTGTCCGGCTGCGCAGCAATGATCCCTAGCCGTTGAGGTTGCACGGGCGGAATCGTGTCGATCAGCGTGACTCGAAACTCGACCGTTTCGGAATCGCCGCGTCGAATCTTGAATGGGATCGAATCGCCGGCGACGTAGCGTCCCAAGATATGCTGGATCACTTGATGTCGGCGCACGGGGCGCCCCGCAACGCTGATGACGCGGTCACCCGGTTCGATGCCCACCTTTTCAGCTGGACTATTCGCGCGGACGGCCGCAATGGTGGTGTCGGAGGCCAGGGGATCACCGCTCTTGGGGACGATGCCCATGAAACCCTTTTGGACCGTTTCGCCAGCCTTCAGGCGATCCAGTTTCTCACGGATCACATCCGCTGGGATGGCGAAGGCGATCCCGGAGTCGTACCAACTGGTGTCTTCGGGTGCTCCTCCTTCACTGACCGCGGCGATCAAGACGCCCAGAAACTGTCCGCGAAGATCAATCAGGGCGCCGCCGTAGAGCGATGCGGTTACACGGGCATCGCACTGCAGAGCGATCCCATCTAAGCGCTGGTCCGCGCTAAGCACACCCGTACTGACGATGAGTGAGGCATCCCCACCATAACGGCCGACCGCGATCGTCGTCGTGCCAACAGGTGCCGAAACAGATCGCTCAAGTCCAATCGGTTTCATTGAGCTACTTGGCTTTGTCTTTAGGAGGACCAGCTTGCGGTGGGTGTCTCGTGCGACGACGGTCGCAGTCTGTCGCTGGCCATCGGGCAGAATCACCAGAATGCTTGCGGCTGCACGTTTGGCTATCAGTTCGGACGCGATCAGATGTCCCTGGCTGTCCACCACCACCGCTGACGTCGGAGCGTCTTGCTGAATGTCTCCGCTTGCTGCGTCGGAAGCACCGATCACCTCAATCATCACCACCGAGTCCGCGACACGATTGGCAGCCAACCGGACAGCCTCAGAGGTTCTTTGCCGTAGCGGATCGGCCGTGATTTCCGTGTCCTGTCCGAAAGCCGAAGTTGCCAACAGCCAACCAAAAAGGAGTATGGCCGGGCCGCAGAGTCCGATTCGACAGAATGCTCCGAAACCGCCTGGCAGATCGGCATGCATCAAGGAAAAACGATTGGAAAGGGAAGCGATCACTAGGGTCGAATCGTAAAGGGAAGGATTTCGTTTTCGCGTTGCACGGTGAGTTGAACCGGATCGCGTCGATCGATGGTTCGCAAGATCGATCGCAGTGATCGTTGACTCTTCACGCGGGCTCCGTTGATTAGTAGTACCAGGTCGTCGGGGCGAAGCTTGGATTCTTCGGCAGGACTGTCGTTGATCACGCGATCAACAAACGCCGGTGTTGATTCCAGCACATCAGGAATCATCACCAGCCCAAGCGTGGCAAAGTCGTGGGATTGATCTCGCGGTAACGGCTGGCTGCTCGGCGCGGCGGGAGTTGGCGTTCGCCCGGCGACGATGTCACTGATCGCCTCGCGAATGGCGTCGACCGGCAAGGCATAGTTCAGCCATACGCCTGTTCGAGCATCGCGTAGTTCCTTGCCCAGCATGCCAATCAGGGTTCCATCGCCCCGAATGACGGCGCCACCGGCGGCGCCCGGATTGTTGGCGACTAGGTCCAAAACATACACGGGCCCGCTGTACGCCGTTTTGAAGACGCCTCGCCGGGCGGACAGTTTGGTCACGGTGGCGATCGTTCCCTGCATGACGCTGGCGGGTTCATCGCCAGCCGCAATGCCGAACAGGTTGCTGACCGCCAGCACCGAGTCACCCCACTGCACCTGAGATTCCTTGGGGAGTCGAAAGTAGGGCAAATCGGTAGCCTCGATCTTCAGCACAGCCAATTCAAGAGTCGGTTCGAAACCGACAATCTCGGCTTCATATTGGCTGCCGTCATCCAAGACGACTCGAGGTTCCACATCAAGCACGTAGCTCCAAGCGGTCGCGACATGGCCCACGGGCGATACCAGGAAACCACTTTGGTAGGGCTCCAGTCCTGCCATTCCGCCAGCCCCGTAGATCTTGACGACTCGCTGCTGGCACTGTCTTGCTTGGCGGCTGACGGAGTCCTGGGCGACAGCTTCGGCGACCAGGCCGACGAACAGCACTGCGAATGCGATGGTCTGTCGATTCATCATGCGGCGTCCTTGGCGGTTTGGGGCTCCCCGGGGACGACTTTCCATGAATCGACTTGAATGCGAAGCTTCGTGTCCAAGCCGTATCGAAGTTCGATGAATGATGGCGGAATGCTCAGGTCGTCATCGTCGCGAATCACCCAAAGCTCGGCGGGATCATCGTTCCGATCCGCAAAGACTTCTATCACCTCGATGGCACCGCTGGATGGGTGCTGCAACCAGCGAACTTCCATTTCGGCGTCTGATGCGATCGTGCAGTCTCGAAGCGGACGCTCGCCCGCCAAGGGCATCGATCCAAAATATTCGCAATCGCCAAACCGATCGGTGCCATCAAACAGCATTCGTCGCCAAGCGTCGAGCGCGGGCAGCAGGCCGGCATCCAATCCCGATTCGATGACGTCATAGGCTTGCATAGAGTTCTCGAGGGTGCGCGCTTCGCTACCGACGATCATAGCCGACGACTGATCATCGAGTAGCAGCTTCACTTCGCTCGACTTGGCGTCCTGAAGTTTTCCGGTGATTTCCCACCGGGGTCGACCCAGACCGTCTTCGGTTTGGCCCGGAAACTGTGACCTAAGCGACACAATGAATCGTTTCGTCTCTTGCCTGTTGAAGTGATAGTTGGCGAATCCACGACGGGCTTCGAAGAGCTTTGCGACAGCAGCGGGCAGTGAACCGGCTTCGGAATTCGGTTTGACCTCTGGTTGATCCTGGTCACCATGGCTGTCGTCGCGATCGTCGTCGTCGCCGGAAGGATCGTTGTCATTCGCTCTCTGTTCCTCTTCACCTTCCTCGGGTGCCTTGGGACGATCGGGAACGGGTGGCGGTGGTGGCATCGCGGCGGCCATCTTGATCAGAAGTTCGTCGCGGCGGTGCACGCTTCGTAGCCGCACAACCGTGTCGATCGTCTTGCCTTGCTCTCGAAACTTGAGCTTGACACGCCAGCCCGCGGGCAGCGTTGCCATCACGTTTTGAAACGCGTTCGCGGTCAACACGGGACGCCCATCGACCTCCAAGATCTCGCTCCCGTAACGCAATCCTCGGCGATACGCATCGCAAGACTCCAAGATGTTGCTGACGCGGGCACCGCCATCGGGATCGGTTGTGACGGTCGCGCCCAGCGTCGCGTGGTCAACAACCCGCCCGCTTCGCAGGTAGCCCAAGAAATTCTGTGCTTGGTGTCCCGAGATTGCATAGCCAACGCCAACATTGACGCGTCCGCGCTTCTCGAATGAGGCCCGGCCGATGATGCCAAGTAGATCACCGTCTGCATCGTACAGCGGTCCACCGGAGTTGCCGGGATTGATGGCGGCATCGGTCTGGAGGCAATCGCCGTACTCCAACAGGGTCCCTGATGGTTCTTGGTAGCGTCCAACACCACTCAGGATCCCGAACGTCACGGTTGGCTGAAGGTTGGAGGCGAGTAAGAAGGGATTCCCGATCGCCATGCACCAGTCGCCGACTTGAGCCCTTCGGCTATCAGCGAATTGAGCGACCGGGAAATCGTCACGTCCCAGTAGGTGAATCATCGCCAGGTCGCCAACGGGATCGATGCCCACAATCACCGCGTCATAAACATTGCCGTCATTCATGCCGCAGCGCATGTAGGCGCCGGCGGGGCTGGAAACATGGAAATTGGTCAGCGCGTACCCGTCCGGCGAAATCATCACGGCACTGCCGCCTCCGCCGCCTCCGGGCACGAAGACGCTGATGGCGGAGCGGCTCGCCTTGGCAATCGACGCGATTCGATGCTGCTCAGCGGCCTCGATCTGCGGATCCAGCGTCAAAGGCTCGCTGGCGTGGACCTGGAATCCCAATCCAAACAACGCCAACATCGCCACTGGGGCAAACAATGTCTCTGATTTCCAACAACGCAGGTGCATCGACTTGACTCTCCGTATTGCAACTACTTAACGATCCGCGGACGCACAAACCTAATCGTATCACCGACGTTGCCGTCGGGTCCGGCTTCAACTGCGAGCGTGACTCGACTCGCGCCCGCCAGAGGCAAATCAAAACCCAACGGCTGATCATCGCGGATCGATTCGGAAAAGACCTCTTGGTCGTCCAGCCGAATGGTGACCTGGGTCGTGCCGTGATGATCAACCGAATCGTCACGCTGAACGCGACCAATCAACCGTGCGAAGCCTGACTCGATGCGATAGTCGACTGACGAGCCGCCGTGTAGCACCAAGTCTTCTTTCGATCCAGAATCACCGGAGGGCTCACTTGAGCCTGCTTGCGGATCTCTTGGGGCGAACCAGGCATTCAAGAATTCGGGCGCCAGCTTGGTTTGCACGTATGGTGAGAAGCGGCTGGAAGCTGGAGCCTGCGCGGCCAACATCGTCATGCCGCTACTCCAACGTATCTCGGCCAGCCGGCTCAGCGGCAATGTATGAAAGGTGTCGGCGGAGATTTGAAGCCGGATCGCCTGTTGATCTCGGTCAAGGGTTGCCGTCACCGCTTTCCAGATCGAACCGTAGGTCGAGACGACTGTCGATGTCGTGGCAGTCTGGGACGCTGGCGATCCGAAGATGACCCCTTCCAGCCGTTGGATCGGCGCCGGGATCACGTCATCCCCCAGGTCCAAGGTGACGGTGGTCGCGTCGATCTTTAGGATCACGCCGGCGATCGAATCCAATTGATCTTCCTGGCGTCGGATGACGACGACGTCCTTTCCTCCCTCTGGGTCCTGCAGACCGAGCCACTGGGCATCCGTCTTCGCCGAGGGGCTGCGGAATCGAATCGAGGCAACCGCCCTGGCATCAAGTTTTAGTTTGGCTTGGCGGCGAGGTTGCAGGACGAAATGGTCGCCGTCAAAAGTCAGCGCATCAGTCGCGACGCGTGAACCGCCCGCCAAAC
>JBCCUO010000178.1:0-7090 GCA_039196805.1 Planctomycetota bacterium
CAAGCTCACCGTGTCACGCTACTGGGACTTTGAACCCCAAGTCGAATCACCGATGACTCGCGACGAGGCGGTCGATCGATTGCGGGACACGCTGACCGATGCCGTCCGCATTCGCATGCGCAGTGATGTGCCCTTGGGTTCGTTTCTATCCGGTGGCATTGATTCCTCGCTGATCACCGCAATCGCCGCCAGCCAGTCTGATTCGCCGATCCGAACCTTTAGCATGGGATTTCCGATCCGCGACTACGACGAAACGGCCTACGCGGCCGAGGTCGCCGAGCACCTGAAGACGCAACACCAGCGGTTCGAGGTTCAGCCGCGTGGTGTGGACATCATCGATCAGCTGGTTTGGCACTACGACGAACCGTTTGGTGACTCGTCCGCGGTGCCGACCTGGTACCTGTCGCAGCAGACCCGACAAGAGGTCACCGTAGCGCTGGCGGGTGATGGTGGCGATGAACTCTTTGCCGGCTATGAGCGTTATCGAGCCCTCTGGCTCAGCAGCCGGTTGCAGCGCTGGTTTCCGATTCATCGCCTGCCGGGGATCGGCTTGATCCAGCGCTTGCCGGATTCCAATCGTCGTAAGTCAATGGTTCGACGCGCCAAGCGATTCGTCGAGGCGATCGGTCAAACGGCGGCAAGACGCTATCTGAATTGGCTACAGATCTTTCCTGAGTCTCTGCGAGCGTCCCTGTACACCGACGACTTCGTCCAGCAGTTGCCCGGAGATGACCCCTTCGACTTCTTGCAGTCGGCTTGGGACCGATCTGCGGGACGCGATATTGTCACACGAGCGTCCATTAGCGACCTACTGACGTACTTGCCGTGCGATCTGTGCACCAAGGTTGATGTGGCGTCCATGGCGCATTCCTTAGAGGTGCGGCAACCGATGCTGGACCACCGCGTCGTTGAATTGGCCGCGTCGATGCCGGTGTCACACAAGTTTCGGGGGCGCCGTGGAAAACTGATCCTGCAAGACGCTTTTGGTTCGATGATCCCCAAACGGATTTTCACGCGAGACAAGATGGGTTTCGGAATCCCAATCGCCCATTGGTTTCGTGATGAGCTCAGGCCGATGGTGCACGAGACCTTGCTGGCCGAAGACGCCCGGATACGCCCGTTCCTACGGCAGGAGGCGGTCGCGCAGCTGGTTCGCTCGCACGAGAACAACGAACAGAACCACGGCTATCGCCTGTGGAACCTGTTGATCCTTGAGAAGTGGCTCCGCCGCTGGACGTAGCGCGTCACCGTGATTGCTGGCGACGAATCGCCTCCAGTTGTCGCTCAATCACCGAGGCGTTGTCACGCGGCTGTCCGCTCCGCTCAGGATCCAGCAGCGGCGTCACCGTTCCCTGGTTACCCATCGACTTGGCTTGGCGGTACACATCGATGCGACCTGAGCGAAGCTGATCGCCGGGTGGTAGCAGAAACCGACCTAAGCCTTTTCCTTGGCGATTGATGTCCTCGATCATATTGGGGCTCTTTCCGGTGCGGTCGATGGCAATCGATTGAATGGCCCACTCATGGACCACGACCTCATACCGAGATGCCGGCGGGATGACGCTGGTGTACTCCTGCGTGACGGGATAGCCCCAACGATCGAACGTTTCGACGGTGCGAATCCGCGTGCCGCCGGAATCCCGTTGGATCGTCACGGGACGACCTTCGCCGCGACCCAGTTTGAACCGCTGCGTCCCTTGCGGGTCGACCTCGTCCAGCACCGTCACCTCAATCGTCCTCGGACCACCGTTGAACATCGTCAGTCGCGCCGGCGGTAGCCGCGGGTTCGGCACCTCGCGGACGTCGATGATGGTGGATTGCGGCCACGGCACTCGCCGCGGCAGCGGCGACGAAATCTGAACCTGAATGTTGGGCCCACCGAACACAGGCCCGCCAAACACGGGTCCAAAATACGGCGGATGAAAACCTGGTCCGTAGATCCCCGGCGGATACCACGCGTGATACCTGCTCGGGTAATAGAGCGGCGGTGCGTACGGAATCGTGTAACCGGGATGGTAGTGAAACCCGTAGTGTTTCGGCGAGAATCCAGGCACGTAGATGCCTTGGCGGCGGACTTTGTCCAGTGCCTTAGCGGCACGCTCGGCAGGTGACGATTTGCGGATCTGAGCCCAGCCTGAACCGGGCCCAAAAGGGGATCCCGATGGCCCAACCAAGCTCAGTGTTGTCGCAAGCAGTATCCAAAATCTGACGCGGCCATTCATCGGATCGATCCCCGTGAAGTGAGTGCCGCTTCAGTTTACCCGACTCGTCTTCCGATTGCTCCAACGACTCCGGAACCCGCCAGCAAGGCAACAAAGCCGGTACCCAGCATGACGCCCAAAACGCCCAGTCGACGCCCCACCTCGTGTTGCTGCCACTGCTTGCGGACACGATCGCGAAACTCGGATGAAAACTCCAGCTCGATCGCCGACTCAAATCGTTCAGAATCACCCATCAAGACCGTCCCGTCGTACCGCCTCACAACCAGGCTTTCGTCGTACCAGGTTTCGTCGATCCAGTCTTCATCGCCCGGGTCGGCGTCCCACCGTTGCTGCGATGTTTCGGCCAAATAGCTCACCACGGCCATCTTGGCCAACTCCTCAACAACCGCTTGGCTCTGTTCGAGCGATTCGCAAGGATGCGTGACCACGACCCAGGTGTGCAGGTCACCATCCAAGTCAGGCTCCTGACGCAGCCAACTAGGACGGTCCACGGGATAGTCCACGTGATCCAACGGAGCCACCGAGAGCTCCTTCGCTCGCCTGGGTGAAGGCGACGCCTTTTCGGGCCGGGCCTCGACAGTGGCTTCGGCGTCGGTTGCGTCGGCGTCTGGTGATTCGACGTCGACGTCATTGGTCACGACGGAGGACTGCGGCTTCGCATCTGCGTTCGCCTCTTGCTCGGCCGAACGGGCATCGACAGCCAGCACGATCGACATGCCGGCGATCACCAGACCTGCCAAGAATCGTGCGCTCGCGGTGTTCAACAAATTGGATTGGTTCATGCCACCTTCCCAGTCATGGGTCCATTGGCTTGCATTCGGGTTGGCCCCGACTTCAGGTTGATCCATGGCGCCGACATCTGAATGGCGATCGCGATCCCACCGGCAATCATCAATCCCTCTGGCTGTGGGATCGGCATCACTTGATGCAGCAGCCACTCGCCAACCACCGCGACCGCGACGCTCCAAACACTCAGTCGGACGCGACGGAGCGGATCCACCGGTTTCCACCAACGTAGCGCCGCAAACAACATGGCAAAGTGAGCCATGTAGGCGGACGCCCGGGGAATCGATCCGTCCATGTAGAGGGCCTGAGGCAGATCGGTCGCGTCGATGCCTCGGCTGATCTCGTCCATGGGCATCATCAGGAACTGATGCAATGCGTAAGCAGCAACCCCGACTCCCGCGCCGACTCCGGCCAGGGCGATTCGCCGGGTTAGCCCTTCGCCTTCTTCACGCTCCCAGATCTTGCCCATCCCCAGCAGCAGCGAAGCGGCCAGGGCGACCGTCATCGCCATCCAACCGTAGGGGGCCAGTGAGGTCGCATCGACTGGACCACTGCGAAGCCCGATCACGCTGGTGACCATCATCAAGACCGCCACGGTCAAGAACGCCGCCGTCCAGCTGGACATCAACTCGCCGACCCGATGAATCGACCGTTTGGCCCGAAGTTGGCTCCGCAATTGATAACGCTGTTGCGACTTGGTCAGTGTCTGACGCGGCGGCCCGTGAGACGTGGCGATCCGCTGAGCCTCCGCGTAGGTGGGTTGTTGTTTGACATGCAGGACCATGTGCCGAATCACGTAGTAAGGCACATAGAACACTGCGACAAACGACAGCAGCGGTAGCAGCCAATGAGTGTTGACCAACAGGACAAAGCCGGCGGCAAGCGCCAGAAAGATCTTGGCGCCAGGGGAACGATCCAGCGTCTTCCACCAACGGTGCAGGTCAGCAATCGAGTGTTTGATCGCACGCGCGAACGGCTCATCTTGGGTGGCCGAATGGGGTGTTGCTGGTTCCGGTGCAAATCCTGGATGCAACCCCGGGTGCGTTGCCTGCTGCTCCGGTTTAGACGACCGAGGGCTGCCGGGAAACGTCGCCGATGCAAGCACCGGAGAAGCGAAGGCATCACGGGGAGCCTTATCGGCGTTTTCACCAGCCAGCGCCGGCTTGGCGACGGACTGTGACACGGGAACGGCCTGGGCTGCGGCTTGGCCGGAAACGATTTCCAGGTTGATCATCGATGCCAAATCAGAAACCGTACCGGGTCGTTTCGCGGGGTCCTTTTGAAGAGCCGCCGAGATCGCTTCGCGATAGGGGGAATCGACCATGCTGAGGTCGGGGCTGGCCGTCAGATGTTTGACGATGATCTCGTGACAGCTCTCTCCATCAAACGGGACCCGGCCGGTCAGCAGCTCATACAGCATCACACCCAAGGCATACACGTCGATTTCGCGACCATAGTCGCCGCGACCGATCTCCGGGGCCATGTAATGGAAGGTTCCGACACTTTCGGTGTGACCGCCACGATGGGATGCGGAGATGAACTTGCTGAGTCCATAGTCACCGACTTTGACGATGCCCATATCGTCAAAGATGTTGCCCGGTTTCAGGTCACGGTGTACCAGACCGGCGGAGTGCAGATGCGACACACCGGCGGCGATGCCTGCAAACCAACGACGGGCATCCGCCTCGCTGAGACCTTCGGGCGCGTCGTCCAGGACTTGTCGAAGGTTCGGTCCCGCCACGTACTCCATCACCACCCAGGCTTGGTCACCCGGGTCGCGACAGATATCAAACAGTGAGACCAAGTTGGGGTGCTTGAGGTTCAAGCAATGAGAAACACCACGGAGTTCCACGTCCAAGTTTCGCTGAACGCGTTTCAGGGCTACCTCTTTGCCCGCTTCGCTAACGGCGAAATAGACTTCGCCGAAACCGCCCATGCCGATGCCGCGACGAATCGTGTACCGGGGTAGCGGCATCGATCCGGGTGCGTAGGTGAAGGTCATCGGTTTGGGAGCCCCGTTGACGGCCATGGTGTCATCCAAGCGTAGGCCCGAATCGGACAGGGGCAAATCGGACAGCGGAACCGCTTCGGATTCGTTGTCCGACTCCGGGTCTGCCGATGCCGATCCACCAAACGCTCGATCGGAGGCGGCGTTTCTGCCACCCCGTCTAAGTTTATCTAGTAGAGCCGTCATCATGCGTCTTTCCGGTTGGAGCGGTGAATAGCTGCCATGTTTCGTAAACTTCGTGGCCCAAAGTCAGGCCGATAACTCGTACGCCCGTGGGCGCGTCAACTGGAGATCTCCTCCAACGTGACGGCGAACTGGTCAAGGTTGTTTCGCACACCGATCGCCAAAACGGCGCGCGTCGACGATCCAACTTTTCCGATCGTCCAGGTGTTTTGCCCCTGGTCCTGTTGTCGTGTGATCACCCAGCGACTGGTCAGCGACGGCACCCTCAAGTGACAGTCGCTGGTGGGACCGATCAGCAGCGTGCCTGCCCAAAGCACCAGCCCGTCGACGTGACCACTGAATCGATGGGGCGGCCGCAACTGAACCGTCGCGGTCGGACTCAGCGGGCTGGGTCGGTGAAAGACCGGACGAGCCGATCCGGGGATTGCAATCTCCGTGCCACCGACGCAAAGGGATCGCTTGCCCTCGCAGGTCAGGAAGTAGTCGTCTTCGACCCGCTGCAGCGTCGCGGCATCGCGTGGACAGTCGGCGTGGATCCGAATGTCGGCGTCGCCGCCGGCGTTCCCCAGCGTCCACCGGTCGCCGTCTAGGATCGTGAATCCGCCGCAACCGTCGACCCAAAGATTCCACCTCTTCAGATGTGGCACGGCGGGATTCGATTGGGATGCCACGGCAATCATGGTTACTTCAGTTGAAGACTTGCTTCGATTAAATAGAGTCGGAACGGAGAGCTACAAGCAAAAAGGGAAGCGGTGATGGCTCACCGCATTCCCCAGTCGTTCAGGAACGGTTCGAGGTTCAGTCCAGAACGATCGATGTCAACTGCTCGTCGTCGCCCTGGACGTCTCCGTTCATGTAGGAGGCAATCTCGTCGACTGAAAACGTCGTCGCGACTTCATCCAACTGGATCTCCCCTAAATACTCCGTCTCAGCGTTCAAGGTTTCTTCTTCAACGTTGATTCGAGTCGAGATTGCATCCAGCAGTTCGCGGGTCTGCGAAAGTTGGCTGTTATCCAAACTCAAATCACTGCTGACCTGAGCGACACGCAGGGCTGCCAATCGGGCTTGCAAATTCTCCACTTCGACCTCGAGTTGGCGGCGAGCACTGAGCATCGCTTCCATTCGATCATGAGCCGCCTGCAGAGACGATTCACGGGCGGAAACCATTTGCCGCAACTTGTTGGCCGTCTCCTCTCGTGTCTTGAATCGCTTGAAGCGGTTGTTCAGGTCCGTCTTCACACTGGCCAGCGTGTAGGTCTTTCCGGCATAGGTGAAGTGCTGCTGACCGGTTTGCACGTCGTCTGTCAGTCGCTGGATGTTCGACCGTGACTTGGCCAAACGCTCTTCGGTGTCGGTCAACTGGCGGTGCAGCCGAGCCACCTCGACCTTTTCCTTCGCGATTCGTTTGGCGTTACCATCGATCTCAGGCTTCAAGTCGACGATCATCTGACGCGCCCGTTTCAATTCCCACTCCAGTGGAACCGCGTCGGAAGCCGATTCGGCTATCCAACTGCCACCGCAACGGGCGTAGCTCCAAAGCGGAAGCCCAACGCTCAGGCTGGACAGCAGGGCGAGTGCACCACCGGCGTACATCAGTTTCTTAATCATGATCTTCCTCATCAGGGAACAGGCGTTGAATTCTTCGGCGTCTTGCTTGGCCGAGAACATCCGGCCGGCAGTGACAAGGCTCCTTCGCGACGAACCAAAGGCGGCAAAACGTTGCCAATCCGCTCGCCTGATCTTTCGCGCGTCACCGCGTTACAACCGATGATTCGCGGCGAAAATCAGTTTCTTGGTCCGGTTGGCAAAAAAAGCTGGTGGCCACGCCACCGCTGAAGCTGCCAACTCGACGCAGGCCGTAGAAAACGAGCTGGAAACAAGGGCAATTTCG
>JBCCUO010000179.1:0-7058 GCA_039196805.1 Planctomycetota bacterium
CGGACGTGATGTTCAAACCGAGTGTGGCTCTAAAGAGCATCCCGCAACCTCGATCGAAGGCGCCGTGGCTGAAGAAGAAAATGACGAAGAACCCATACGCACCGCCTGCGATCCCCAAGCCACTGACTTCCGAATCGGGGAACGACGGCATCGAGGATTTGCCGCAGAGTGCCCCGCGTCGGTTTCGGTTTCGTGTGATTCCGGCCACGCTCTGCTGTCTCGCCGGCCTTGCGTTGATCTGCGTCTCTGTTGTTTGGGCCTACCAGATCTGGAACACCACCATTTCCTCCGACCACGACTTTGCGTTCCGAGCGGTACCACCCGTCCTCTTCTGTGGGTGGGCGTTCGGCGGCTCGTCATGGTGCTTCGCATCAAAGGCATGGATGCGTGGTCGATGGCGATGGGCTGTAGCCGCGACGATCGCGGGAGGGATGGTCCTTTTCGTCGCGGTTCAAATCTGCCTCCGCTTGGTACCCGAAGTTCGGTAAGCGCGTAGGTCGCTGCTGTTTTCGCATGGAGAATGAGGCAATGGTTGCAGCGCACTCGCGATTGTTCTCCGAGCTCGAGCAGTTAGCGTTTGATGTGCTGGCTCATTCCCGTGACGAGCTTGACGCGATGATCGGAGCGTCTCAGCGAAGATTCGATTCTGTCACCATTCGGCAATCGAACGCAGGACCGACGATCGCTATTGATGGTGACTCCGCGACTGTGTTGGTTGGGCCGCATGCGACATCTTGCGAGTCATCACTTGTTTCGAATGTCGCCCATGAATCGGTGCATCTACACCTTACCAGTGGCGCGGGTGGATGGCCAAACGGACTTGAAGAGGGGTTTGCCGTGTTCTTCGAACTGAGAGCGGTTGCGAATCACTATGGACAAGCAGAACGGCAGCGACACCTGGACCACCTTCCGAAGACGTACCTGCGCGCTGCGTGACTACGAGTATCTGCTCTCCGTTTCGAACACTCCTGCGAGGCTTGTCCGCAGCGTTCATGGCCGACTGAACGGTGTGACCCAACGCCAACTGCGAAAACTCTTTCCCAAGCTTGGATGGTGGCGGGCCTATCGTCTGACGCGTTGTCGACAGATGAGAGCTTGAGGTGCGATCCAGACCGTGCGCGGTGGTCCGTGAAATTCCAACTGGGAGGTCGATTCAGGTTTGCCGGTGGCATCAGCCGCCGGATTCAGGACCTGACTCAGCAGCAGCCCGGAGGACGACACATCGAGCGAGATGTGTCGCCCTCCGGGCTTGAACGGGGTCAGCCTTGACGACCGGTGGCTGACGCCACCGGCACAGATTTGCCGCCCTCCGGGCTAATAGAAGGAATCCATCGATGACGTAAGCAAGCCAAGAGTGCGTTGACCATAAACGCCAATGCGCCCCCGGCAGATCGCAACCAGAACATGGTGAGCGGTCAACCTCCTGCGTCTCGACTTGACACAGCGAAAGAATTCGCTTTATTTAGCGAATTCTTTCGCTAACCGATTGTGAGGCGATTCATGGCGCGTCCGGCAAGCTCGGCTCCGACTGACGTGGAACTGCAGATCTTGCGTGTGCTGTGGCAACATGGACCGTGTGGCGTTGGGCTGGTGCATGATCAGCTGCAAAGCAGCAAACACACGAACTACTCAACAACCGTCAAAATGCTTTCGGTGATGTTGGCCAAGGGATTGGTCAAGCGTGACGAAGGCCAGCGGCCTCACCTCTATCGAGCGATCTGGACGCGTTCGCGGACTGGGAAGAGTTTGCTACGCGACCTGACCAAGAAAGTCTACGAGGGATCCGTTTCGAGCCTTGTCCTCCAGGCACTGGCCTCCAGTCGGGCTAGCGACGACGACATCGCCGAGATCCGTGTCATCCTGGAACGAATGGAGAATCAGAGCGATGAATAGTTGGATGGATTCAACGACGTTGACCGCAATCGGAATGGCGATCGTACACAGCTTGTGGCAAGGCACCCTGGTGGCGATCGCAACCTGCCTCATCAAGAATCGGTTCAGTACTCCAGGGGATCGATGTTGGGTTGCGGCTTTCGGACTGATGGCGTGCATCGCATGCCCAATCTTGACGTGTCTTTCCCTGGCTGTACGAGCTTCCGAAAATGGAATCGCGTGGATACCAGGCATTCCTTCGATCATCGGTGAGCCGCTTGTCCATCGATGGGTTGCGGCCGCATGGCTGTTGGGTGTGGCGACGTTTTCGCTTCGACCAATACTCGGATTCGAGGTGACGAAGCGATGGATGGGGCAACCATCGCTTCCCCTGCCTCCACAGTTGGCCACCGCTATGGAAGCGGCCACTGAGCGCATCGGAGTGCGTCGTGGCGTAGCGATACGAGTGATCCGCGAAGAGATTGGTCCGATGGTCGTGGGATGCTTGCGGCCGGTGATCTTGCTGCCCCTCTCGGTAGCCAGCAGTCTCTCGACGGCTGAGCTTGAAGTGCTGTTGGCCCACGAACTGGCCCACGTCCGACGCGGCGATGGCTGGATCAACGCGTTGCAAGCAGTCGCCGAAACGGTGTTGTTCTATCACCCGGCGGTTTGGTGGCTGTCTGGTCAGATCAGAATCGCACGCGAACAATGCTGCGATGACATGGCAGCCCCCAACGCCGACCGTCGACTCTGCTTGGGACGAGTGCTTCTAGCGTTGGAGAATCAGCGGTCGACGCGCGACGCTGCTGCGTTATCCGTCAGGGACGGCGATCTCATTGACCGAATTCGCCGATTGTCTCAGCGACCTGTGACGCACCAATTCCACCCGGCGTTTCGACTGGCCGCCTGCATTCCCATGGTCGTGATCGCGTGCGCGTCGGCGTCGTTCATTGTGAGCGACAGTGCCTTTGAGGGCACGGATGTTCCTCTTGCGCCCATCTCTCAAGTCGCGACACAGACGCCGACCGATTCGGTGCATGGGTCGACCGAAGAGAAGCATGCGACACGGAAAACGGATGAGGAGTTGAGCCCATGGGACGTGACCCTGCATGATTGCTTGCGGATGGCACTTCTTCATCGAAACCTTCTGCTTGAATCCGACGAACTGCAGGATCCAGCCCAAACCGTTCCTGCAGAATCTTCGGTGAAGGCGAGCCATCGGGAACCAACGGAGCTGTCATTGCTTGACAAGCGTGCCGACCGAATTCTACGGGCCATCGCCGAGCAATCCCTTCTTCCGCCGAACGTGTTGATTACGCCTCAGCTACCTAAGCATTTGACCACGCCTACCAAGCCAATCGTCGTAAAGGTCAGCGATCCGAAAGAACCATTCGTTGAGATTGAACAAAGAATCGGGGACTTGGTGAGAGACGTACAGCAAGCCTACTGGGATCTCCAGCAATCGTACCGCATCGTGCTTGCCACGCTTCAAGCCATCGACTCGGCCAAGCGTGCGATGGACGTGGCCAACAATAGCTTGTCCAACGGCACTGGTACGCAGCAGGAGCTTCATCAAGCGACGGGGCAGTACTACCTCTTTCGCACAACGCTACTTTCAGAACTAAGGGGGACAAACCTTCCGAGCTCAAGACGAAGGGGCCTCGCCGCTTGCGAAGTGAAACTTCGGACCTTGATCGGGGCTCAAGATGCGACCGACCGTCTACTGAGGCCTGTTGATCATCCACCCGAGCTGTCGGCTCAGCCCGATTGGGGAATGGCAATTCAAAAGGCGATCACTTGGAACCCCGACATTCGTCAGATCGATTTGACACTCAGCCAACTTGACGAGGAACTGTCAACGAGGGTTTGCAAGGGAAAGCCTGAGCCAGAAGACTATTCCGCTCCTGGACGCTGGGTCCAGTTGAGTTCCGGTCGTCAATTGACGCCGCCCCGATCGATTGCATCAAGTCGACAGCGGCTAAAGGATGCGTCTGCCAAGACACGGCTGCGCCAGGCACGAGCTTTTGCAAACGAGCAAAAACGTGCCCTGGTTTACGAATTGAGTGATGCGTTTGCAGAATCGGACGCGCACAAGAAATTGGTGCAAACCAATGCTCAGCAATGGGAGGCAAGCGAGGCCGAAGTGCAGGCGCGTTTGGCCGAGTTTCGCGTGGGACGCAGTCCGGTCAATGTGGTCCTGCAAAGCCAACAGCGGAGGCATCAGGCTCAGCAGAGCTACTTTCACGCCATCAACAACTACCAAAAGGCTTCGGCTCACGTTTCCTACCTGAAGGGTACGTTACTTGAAGACTTTGGCGTCATGTTGGCATCGGTCCGTTGACTGGACGTCCTTCTACGGCGTTTCATCGCTACAATCGGTGAGGTTCTTTCCTGTCCTCGCCTGGATTCGCCTGATGCGTGATTTGATGCAAGCTGGTTCACTGCGGCCACACTGTCCTCCAGCCAACGCGGATCGTCGTCGCTGGATGGCCGCATCGGCAGCCTTGGTGGCCGGGGCGACCTTGCCAGGTGGCACGACGGCGCTGTCCGCGGAGGCGGTTCCGCCAAGTGAGAAACGTCGGCCCAATCCGATCGCGGTTTCCACCTACTCCTACTGGCGCTACCGCGATGACAGCAAGCTGAGCATTGAGGAGTGCATCGATTTGGCGGCGGATGCGGGCTTTGATGCCGTCGAAGTCTTGCATGTGCAGATGCAAGACGATTCCACGGCAGCACTCGCTCGCATCAAGCAACGCGCGTTTCGGCAAGGTTTGAGCCTGTGCGGGTTGTCATCTCATCAGAGTTTCGTTTCACCTGATCCCGCGTTTCGGCAAAAGAACATCGATCACACGATTCATTGCTTGGAAGTGGCCTACGGACTTGGCATCCCAACCATTCGCGTCAACACGGGGCGTTGGGGAACGTCCAAGAATTTTGACGCGTTGATGGCCAACAAAGGAATCGAGCCTCGACTGCCCGGCTACACGGATGACCAGGGGTTCGCCTGGGTTCGTGAGGGTTTTGAGAAGTGCTTGCCTGTCGCCGAGAAGTACGGGGTGGTGATGGGGCTCGAGAACCATTGGGGCCTGGGCCGAACGGCCGAAGGAGTGCTCCGCGTGCTAGGCGAAGTTGACTCGCCCTGGCTGAAGGCAACTCTGGACACCGGTAACTTCTTGGAGGACCAGTACCGGCAGTACGAGCAACTTGCACCCGAGGCCGTGTTCGTTCAGGCCAAGACTTACTTCGGTGGCGGCACGTGGTACACGTTGGACATCGACTACCAGCGAGTTGCCAAGCTGCTTCGCGATGTCGACTACCGGGGTTACATCTCTTTAGAGTTCGAGGGCAAAGAGGCACACGAAACCGCGATCCCCAAGAGCTTGCAGTTGCTTCGATCGGTGTTTTGACTCGTTGGGGACTCCCTCTCGCTGGCGCTTCGGGCTGAGATGAGGCGATTCGGGCTGAGATGAACGGGATCGATCAACAGACGGGATCCGAAGTCTGTGCCTTGTGAAGAACGCACCTTTAGCGTTGGCCTTCCGCTTTCGCGACGCTTCGCAGCAGTTCGATGGCGGCATCGGCGATCTGCTCTCCGCCGCCTGGTTGAATGCTGCTCGTGGTGACCTCGTAGCTGCCTTCGGCAAAAGCCTTCCGAGTTGGCACGTAGAAGTCCAAGTCTTGCGCCAGCGAGATCACGGCCGTGACCGGATAGGGAGATCCACTGCGGATCATCATGCCCAGTTCAACGAAGACTTCATGGGGGAGCGAGACGATGGCAAACTGATCTCCGATGGTGATGCATTGCAGTTCGACTTGCAGCCGTTCGCCATCGCGGCGTCGCAAACGATCCGTGTTCATCTGTTTCCACGCCGCCACCTTTTCTAGGAACGACTTTTCGCCACGTGGCGCGAAGACCACTTCAGGAGCCTCAGCCAACTTCGCCGTGTCCACCGATTGCAGCGGTACCGGCGTGATACTTCGCCCCGTCTTGAGTGACGGTTGATCGATCTGGGAGAGCGACGGAATCAACTCGATGATGGCGTCTGATAATCGGTTGCCAATCTCCTGGTAGACCTTCCAGCGATCGGGACCTTGCTTTCGCCCCAAGAAATCAAGGTGGTTGACGTCGCCTGCCGTCCCTTCGCCAAACAACGCCACAAAGTCGTCGCCAAACTCGGCTTGCATTCGCCGATCTAGGACGCCAGGGAAATCGGCGCCAAAGCGCGTCAAGTCGCCATACGTGGCAGTGTGCATCGCAAAGGATGTGTACAAGCCGATTGGATGTCGGTCACTGGCACGTCGAAGCAGCAAGACTGGTAAGCGAGGATCAACTGGGCCGGCGACACGGACGATGTTGGGATTCTGGTATCCCGGGTTCATTCGCACCGTGCCATCCTTCATGTGAAAGCGTCGATTGAACGCAATACCGGTGACGGTGGTTTCGCCACACGACGCCACTGCGGTGACGGCGGAGGCGATCGCTTGCTTGCTTGCCTGCGTCAGTCGGCGCACAAGCAACTCCGCGTAGTCGATCGGTTCGGCAGGATCCACGCCTCCGTTCTCACGCAAGGCTTTCTGATGAAGGTAGTCGCGTAGCGTGCCGTAGTATTCCGGTCCGGCGTGGTTGTGGGTCGCCGAGACGATGATGTGATCAAAGGGGACGCCCGTGCGTTCTTGGATCGCGTGCCGGATCGGATCCGAGACGACTCGTCCAATGCTGCAAACGTCCAAGCTAATGGTCAACGTCTTGGTGTTGCCCTGGGCCAGATACATCACCCGCGCGTGCAGTGGTTCGTCGACAGCTTGGCTGAACGATTCGAAATAGTTGCCGGCGATGCGAAATCCCACCGGAGGAGTGATATCGGTGCGAGCAAATCCAGCTTCCAGCGGTGTTTCCGCATAACTGTCGACGCACAGGCAAAGCAAGGTAGCAACCAGTCCAAGTCGCGACCAAAGCCGCGAGGGCATCCCAATTCGCAACATGGAATTCATCTGTCAGTGGGCACGCGGTTAAACTTGGATTCGCATCGCATTCTTCGAATCCGACTTCGACCAGTCTAACCCTCAGCGAATCGACATGTTGAGTGATTTCGTTCAGTACCAGCGGCTCGCCCTAGAGACAGCGTCACTGATGCTCCTGATCGGACTGCTCTGGCCCACAGCCGACCTGTACGCGGCTGAGTCCG
>JBCCUO010000180.1:0-7055 GCA_039196805.1 Planctomycetota bacterium
CGCACCGGCGCGTTGTTTCCGTTCAGCGGAAAGCGTTATGCCTGGGGAACTCACTTTCTGACCGACCCAGTTATCGGGTTCTTGTGCGCGCTTTCCCTGATCCCCTCATGGAATCGGTGGATGATCGGATTGTTGGCGATCTATCTCGCCGTGGCCGTTGTCTTGAAATCTTTGGCCAGACGAGTCGCCGAGAAACAGCGATCGTTGCTCGGCTTGGCTGGCGAGCGGATCCATCTGCGTCCGCGAGTGTTCGCGCCATGGCGATGGTTGGCGATCATCGATTCGGAACCGCAGTACCTGTTTTTCTATCTGACGCCATGGAAGGCCGATTCACCACAGTCTACCAGCCGAGGCATCGAAACGCGGGCGGCGAAGTTGGCCGAAGAGGACGACCTGATGCGTATCTTTGCCTCACTCGCTGACTTCCCACGCTATGAAGACACAGACCGCGACGGTCAGTCCGCGATCGTGGTGGAGGACATTCAGTGGTGGTGGAAGCTGCCCTATCGCCCCATGGCGATCAGCGCACTTGTTGATGCAGAAGGAAAACCTCGCGACGCCCGCGAGTCGAACAAGTTTTCAACCCATCCGGCAGGTTAAAGATATGTTGACCATGGTCGCGACCCCACCCGCGTTTGAGTGCGAAACGGACAAGTCTCCGCAAAGCTCGGTCGCGCTTCAGGATTTGTTTCGCAAGCAGCAGTTGGACACATCCACCATGTCGCCATCCGACTGGATCGTGTTTTTTGTCTACCTGCCGTTTGGCTGTGTCCTGTTGTCATTGCGTTTCGTACTAGGGCTGACCCTCATCCAGCTCGCGCCGCGAATGTGGCGTCAACGACTGATGCCATGGCTGCTTGGACTGGTGATCCGGACGCCCGGGAAGATGGAACTTCCGATGGAGGGTGCGTTTCTGTTGAGCAATCACTGCAGCTACCTCGACAGCTGGGTGCTGTCGGCCTCAAGTTCCTCGAAATGCGAGTTCGCAACGGTCGTATGGTCCGGTGTTCCCACGATGATCAAGTCATTGGCTCGACCCGTGATTGAGGTCTTCGACTCGGGACGAAACCGCGCATTCCTGAGACAGGTCCGAGCGCAGCTTGAAGACCGCAACGTCATCTTCTTCCCCGAGGGCACGTTCACCGACACGCTCACTGGATTACTGACGTTCGAAAAGGGCGTGTTCGCGATGAAACGTCCGATCTATCTGTTGGCGCTTCGATATCACCGCCCGTTGCCGTATCTGCAGCCAAAGTCGATGTCGCAGAATCCGTATTGGCAGTCCGCCATCGAAATGTTTCAGCCTTGGACGAACGTCGAGGTCATACCGCTGGGTGAGTTCGTGCGACTGCAGAACGAGTCGCCTCAAGCGTATGCGGACCGAGCACAACGACGCCTCGCCGATGCACTTGGTTTAGTCGCCACGAACTGGACACGCCACGATCGGAACGAGTTGCTGTTGGGCGGGCCATCCCGAGTGTGATGCTAAACCTCGGACAGTGTTGCCGTCCTCCAGAATCGATCCTGCCACGCGCTACGAAGGGAGATCCATTCAGTGCATACAACTGACATGATTTACACGCAGTGGACCGGCCAGGCGATGGTGGACTACTGGAACAACTTCAGTGTCCTGGGCGCGTGGTCAAACATTGCTCTGGGGTTTGTCATCGCAATCACAGCGATGATGTCTCTACGTGCGGATCGAGTTCAACTGAACAAAACCGTTTCCGCGATGAGCCTGTTTTTCCTTTCTATCTTTTGCGTCAACGCGGTCGCGACCATGTCCCACATGATTGAGCACTACCCGCCCATCGCAATGACGCTGAGGTTGGACCTGGATTTTCTGAATCACTCTGCGATCGGTTTCTGTGCGTTGTGGGTGGAAGTATCGATATTGGAACGCGTCCGTGAGCTTCAGAAGCGAGGTCTCCTGACGTCGTTTCCGAAACCGATGTTCGTTGGGTTCGTGATCACCACTTTTGCCCTGTTTCAAGCTGTCAATTGGTCGATCCGATTGGAGCCCAACTTCAACTACGCGATTCTCGACTACATGCTGAGCCTCACGGTGCTGCTGTTGTTTTGCCTGTACGTGGTCGTCAAGCTGCCAGAGAGCATCGACAAACGCTATGAAGCGTTCAGCATTGCGTCGTTCATCATCTTAGCCGTCGCTTCGGTCGCACACATCGCGCTAACCGATCTGCTGCCAGTGGGAGAAGCCAGCATCAACGCGAACGACGTCTACCACATGCTGACCGCCCCCGCGTTCTTCACGCTTTACAAAGCGAAGTGTCTTGCCACGTCATCTCAACGGCAACCAAACCTTCAAACAATGGTCAGCCAATCCGAAGCGAAGCTGTCCGCGCGCTACTCAACGCCGCACTTGCCTCTCTGACTCCCGCTCGCTCGTTTTTATCCTCGTTGAGAGGTGGCTCAGGGATTGGTTCCCGTCACCGATTTCAACGTTTCCGTGCTCGTGCTCAGCAAAGCGGTGGTCGTCATCGACTGCTCCGCCAACCCGAAACCATCTGTCCCAGTTGAGTTACCTTGCCGCTGACTAGCCTGGCCGGACGTTGACCGGTGGAATTAGCAAACGGTGCAACCACGCCGCGGCTAATGGGCTGCGTGTGCGTGTGACGTTGAGACGGAGCCTCCAACGCAGTGCGCCCCACGGCGGAGCCGTGGAACGAGGGGCACGAGTGGATCACAACCAGAAGCGTTAGCGAGGGATCCGCAGCAACATCTACCCGCAGAAATCCGATGGCTTGGCTTTGGGAGGGTGCGATGCACCGATGATGAGTGAACGCCGCAGATCCCCCGCAGACGCCTCGTGGATTCGGCTTCTGAAGGCTGAAGCAAAGGTTGCTTGCTGGCCAACCCGAAGCAAAGTGTTCAGCGAGTGCGACGGTCCCGATTCAATCCCTGCTGGAGACAAGATATTTCTAGGTTTGTCTGCTAAGTGTTCACCGAAACGAACGACGCTTGCCGAGTTCAGCTAAGTTGTTGTCATGAAGATCTGCGGCTCTTGCCGTATCTGCCAGGTGCCGTCCGCGCGATTCGGTTGGTAGCGGCGATTTGACCCAAAGCATCGATGCGCTGATGAAAGACTGTTTATTGCCGAGGCGACCGAGAAGACGCTTTCTCTCCACGGTGGCGGCATCGGGTTCGTTGATGGTCGTGTCGAGAGGTGGTCGCCTGTTTGGTGCGGGACCCTCTGACACCTCGCGTTTGAAGATTGAGGTGGACGAGGTTCGAACGATCAGTCAGACAACGGACCTGTACTGCGGGTGGCCGACGATGACTCGACGTCGCAACGGTCAATTAGTGGTCGTCTGGTCGGGAGGACGCGAGAGTCACGTGTGCCCGTTCGGCCGGGTCGAGATGATGCGTTCGGACGACGATGGCGAGACTTGGACGTGGCCTCGCACCCTACTGGATGGCCCAATTGATGACCGTGATGCGGGCGTCGTCGAAACCGCCAAGGGAACATTGCTCGTAACGACCTTCACCTCGCTTGCGTATCAGCCGCAACTGGACAAACAGATCGAGCTGGCTGCGAGCCACGGTGCGATCGGTTCTCAGTGGTCGAAAGAAAAACTGGATCGCTGGCGAATGGTCCATGAACGAATCTCTGCGTCCGAGCGGGAAAACGAACTTGGTCAATGGATGATCCGGTCGACTGACGGCGGCGTGACATGGAGTGCACGCTACCGTTCGATCGTCAACAGTCCACACGGTCCAGTTCAGCTCTCTGATGGGCGTTTGCTCTATGCCGGGAAAGAGCTTTGGACTGGAGAGCGATCGGTTGGTGTTTGCCAGTCGGTCGATGACGGAGTCACTTGGCAATGGCTTGCAAGAATCCCGGCACGCGACGGCGATGATCCGGCGAAGTACCACGAACTGCATGCCGTAGAAACTGATAGCAAGAAGCTACTTGTTCATATCCGCAATCACAATAAGTCCAACGATCGCGAAATACTTCAAGCGGAGTCCAGCGACGGTGGAAAGACCTGGTCCAAGCCTCGCTCGATCGACGTCTGGGGCTTGCCCTCGTTTCTATCTCGGCATCGCGACGGACGATTGCTTATGACGTACGGTCATCGTCGAAAACCGCTCGGCGTCCAGTTAAGGATCAGCTCGGATGACGGCAAGACTTGGAGCGACCCGGCGATTATCTGGGGGGGCGGAGTCTCCGGTGATCTGGGATATCCAACGACCGTGCAATTGGACGATGGCGACCTGCTCTCGGTTTGGTACGAACGACTAGGCAACAGCGACAAAGCAGTGCTTCGGCAGGCACGTTGGCGCATTGACGGCTAGGCAAGCTGCCGAGCCTTTGGCCAGATCACAGTGCGGCCGGGAACGGGTCGTCATATTGGCCGGTGACTCGGGACGCATCCGCTCTTCGAGGTGATAGGTGCGATGTTGAGACGAACCTCCGCCGCACAGCGAACCAGGGCAGAGCCGTGGAACGAGAGGATCACAACCAGAAGATATAGCGAAGGACCCCTGGTAACAGCTGACCGCTGAGATAACGGCATGGCTATGAGAAGGTGCGATGTCGAGCCGGAGCCAGTGCAGCGGAGCGCCTAACGGCGGGCCTGTGGGACGATTGGGGCTTCTTCGAACCGCCAATCGCTTCTTTCTTCTCTCGTGCCGCTAACGATCCGTTGCACCCTCATCGGTGTCCCACCACCAGGTTTCGTGTGGCGTTGGCTGACGTGCGGAACGGAGGGAACTCAGGCTTGGGTAGTCGCGGACTTGGCTGACGAGTGTCTCCGATGTTTGGACTTTCACCCCACCGCTGGCCGAGACGATGTGGTGGCGACTGCGGCCGGTGCGGAACGACCGGTGAACGGCAATCGATTCGACTTGCGTCGGCGCTTCGACGCGCGGCATGCCCCAGCTGACCGTCGCGGCGACCGAGGTCAGCAGTTCGCGATGGTCAGCCGTGTCGGCGTAGCGTTTGAGTGCTTCGGAAACGGAAGCCGCATGGTAGACCGACTCGAGCTGGGCGTAGATCGGATACTGGGATCGAAGAGCACTCCAATGTCGATTGAATTCATCGACGAAAGCGACCGAGCGGGGATCGACCGTCACGTGGCCTCGCTCGCCTGACGCCAACGCCCGTTCGTTCTGTCCGCTTAGCCGGATGGGACGTCCAGCAAACTCGAAGACGAGTCGATCGGTGTCGGATCGGATCGCAACGGGTCTGGCGGTGAACCAGAGACGCAGCAGAAGGTTCTGTGGCGGTCCCTTCTTGATGTTCTGTCCGACGAAGTCCATGTAATTGCGAACGCCATCGGGCATCTCGATCTGGCCGAGTGCAAGTCGTTTCATGTGGCGGTCGGCTTCGACCAGTAGGTGTCCCAGCGGTGACTGATCGTCCGTTCCAAAGACTTCGACCCGCTGCATCCCGAGGGCTTCGCGAAGTTGGGCGGCAGCCTGACCGATCGGTATGGTGTCGTTCTGCACCTCAGCGGCGACCGCCGCGGCACGTTGAAGACCTTCCCGGCTGGGATCAATGGTGCATCCAAAGGATTGATCAAACAGCGAAGCAATCAGGCAAGTCGCAAACGAATCGAGCCGCTGGATTCCCAACCCCGAGACACGATCGCAGTACGTCCCATCAGGTTCATCCACTCCGCCGACGGGCCCGGCGAGCAACACGTCGTCCGGTTGCAGAATCACGAACTGGATTCGAGAGAGTCCACCCAGGTGCATCGCATCCTCGGGGTACTCGCTGCCCGAGAGCCGACACTCGGTCAGCGAATCACGAAGCCGTCGCAACGAAACGTAACGCATCCGACTGGGACGACGCCAAGCGTCCGGGGACTGTCCCGCCGCGTCGGTGGTCTGGCGGTTGGGTTGAGCCGCCAGCAGAGCAGCGACTTCTTTTCTTGCGTCCGCTCGAATCGGGTCGACTCGCTCGGCAACCGTGCCGCTGGGGTCGACGATGATTCCCGCTGGGTAAGGTGACATCGTGCTGGGGCCTCCCAGCAACTCCCACGTGTCGGGTTGGACCGTGGTCTGGATCAACTGCATCAGTGAGTCGAAGTCAGCAAATGCGCTTCCACCCCGGCCGGCCGGCTGGATTGACTTGGCAGCCGCCTGGGAACCGCTTGTCGTGGGCGCTGCGGCACGCATGACGGCCTGCCGGTAATCGGGCCGGTCGATGTCACGCAATGTGATTCCTGCCGCCTGCTGATTGCCGGCCGCTTGTTGGGCGATGGCAATCTGGGCGAAAGCCGCCTGACGCGCGTCACCGTCCAACTCTCTCGCGGCCTCCAACGCTTTACCCGATTGGCCGGCGCGAAGTGGGGCGATCACTTCCGCGGGGACCGACGGATGGCGATCCGAGGCGCATGTCGCTGCGGGGAATATCGAAGTAGCGGTCAGCAGTCCAGCTGCGACCCACGGAGCGAACAAACGATCCCCTAAGAACCCGTGCATGAGCCTTGCTTCCTGGATTGGTGAACGAGTGAAAAGCGATTGTCGTTGGCTGGCGGCCCCGCGATCGCCAGGATTAGCGAGTAGTAGTCAGCATCACATCAGCAACTGTCGCGCCAAGGCAAAAGGGGCAGTGTCCGTCGGGCCAGGGAACGATCAACCATCAATCGGTGTTGCGGGACTCGCTGGAGCCGAGCGTAAGCGCAATTTGGAAGCCAGGAGGCAACCGCTACGATCGACGCGCGAAGGATTGCTTTCTGTTCCTGAGCAACTTCACATGCTCCAGAACGATACAGGACTGTAGCAATTTGCAGTATTCTTCCGCGCGCCATCTATGGATGTTCAATCGCTTGCTCGATCCGCTGCCATTCTCCTTCAATCAAACGTTGCTGTGGCCGAAAACGCGCTTTGTAATTCAGGTGCGAATTGTCGGCGACGTACATGCCCAGATAAAGCCACTGATAGTCGTGGTCGATTGCCCATTGCAATTGCGTCAGGATGGCGTAGGTGCCCACGCTGTACTTGTTGACAAGCGGGTCAAAATACGTGTAAACGGCCGAAAGACTCGATTGACCCGCATCGACGATAGCGACTCCGATCAACCGGCC
>JBCCUO010000181.1:0-7031 GCA_039196805.1 Planctomycetota bacterium
AACTCCTTGAAGCCGACCAGGTTGGGGTGCTGTGACCGCAGTTGAAAGTACAGGTCGGCTCGCGTTTGGTAACCGTAGTAAGGGCTGTTGTAGATGACCGAGGGTAGCGTTGGGGCGGCGGCAAGCACGCGGGCGAAGTGGTTCTGTTGAGCCGCCGCCGAGGTGCCGCGCGACAGCAACCGAGGGATGACCATCAGGCCCGCCGCGCCGATGTCACTGGCATGGCTTGCGTGGGCCTCGGCAGCCACAGTACTCACCGCGCCCGTGCCAACGACCACCGGAACGCCCGCATCGACCAATCGTCGGACACCTTGATGACGCGCTTCGTCGTCCAGCAGAGGCCAATCCCCCATCGAACCGCAATAGATCACTCCCGACATGCCCGCAGTAATCAGTTGTCTGGCCTTGTCGACCAACGCGTCAAAGTTGGGTGCGCCATGTGAATCACACGGCGTCATCAGCGCCGGCAAGCAGCCATGAAATACCTGGTAATCGATCGAGTGGGGATCAGTCATGATGTCGCTGGGAAAAAAGGTGGCGCTAGCTGAATCGCGACAACCGGTAAGCTGTGGCGTCAATGTGCGGTGCTTGATCGCTTGCCAATTCCGCCACCAGTCGTCCGGTGGCCGGTGCCGTCGAGATACCGATCATTCCGTTGCCTGACGCCAGGATCACGTTGGTGGTCGTGGGAGTTCGATCGATACATGGAAGTCCGTCGGGCATCATCGGTCTCCATCCCGTCCAAGGTTGACGAAACTCCGACGCCGAGAGCGAGCAAGCCAAGTGGGCTTGAGCCGAGTCACGTAGATACCGAAGTCGCCGCGGTGGGATCGTGCGATCGTAACCTGTCAGCTGCATCGTTGATCCGACTCGCAGACCGTCGGCCAGAGGCGTGATCGCAACATGACTCTCTTCAAAGATCATCGGCACCGTCGGCTTTGTGCTGGGCTCCGGAAGCATCATCGAGAAGCCCTTGCCCGGGACGATTGGGACTCGACAACCAAGTTGACGGGCGATTTGCGGCATTTCTGCACCGGTGGCCAGGACGAACAAGTCACCCGAGATCCGTTCATTCCGCGTCGTGGTGACGGCGCTGGCCTCGTGCGCTTGAACCTCGAATCGGTCGACGCTCACTCCCTCACGTATCTCGCCGCCCCCCGCCTCTAATCGACGACGTAGCGATGCGATCAATTTAGCCGGGTGCAGGTGGGCGTCCTGCGGAAAGAACCATCCGCCTGCCAGATCGTCACGCAGTGATTGGTCAATCTCGCAGATGTCGCTGCCCGGATGCTCAGTGACCGGGACACCAGCGGCGTCACGAATCACGTCGGCCGTCCGCGCGTAGTCGCGATAGGACTGATCGGAGCGAAACACCAATAGCAAGCCGTTGGACTGCCACTGCAAATCGTCCTGATCCTTCGCAATCCAGTCTCGGTAGATCTGCATTGACGAGTTTAGTAGTGCGGCCCGACCATGCAGAGCCCGCTGCATGGCTGCCGCATTGCAGTGTCGCGCAAACGACCACAGCCAACCCCACAACGATGGATCCCATCGCAGGGGAATCGACAACGCTCCGTTTCGTCGAAAAAGCTGTGGCAGCGTGGACGCGATCACGCCGGGCCCGGATAGCGGAGGCGCGTGACTGGGACAAACGTATCCGCAGTTACCGATCGACGCACCGGAGCCAACGGTGTCTCTTTCCAGCACGGTCACCTTCCAGCCACGCTGCTGGAGTTCCCATCCGCTGCACAGTCCGATCACGCCGCCACCGATCACGATCGCCCTACTGGACATCGGCATCCCCAGCGTCGGAAATGGCCTGCTCTGAGTGGCCCCGGGACTGAGTCGGCAGAATGCCGAATCGGAAGGCGTCATCGGGATCAAAATGGCACTGCGTCTCGCCGGTCACGAATGCTCGGCCACGAATCGTCGGGACGACGCCCCGGCCTGCGCGGCGATAGTTTGCCGTGAATTGGCTGCCGGTCATGGATTCCTGTCGCCAAAGCGTGTCGGGTGGCAACACCTGATCGGCCGCCAAGCAAGCCAGTTTCGCACTTGTGCCGGTGCCGCATGGCGAACGATCGTGCTGCCCTCCCGGACACAGAACATAGGATCGACATCCCTCGATTTGCGTCTCACCTAGTGGCGCGAATAACTCGATGTGATCGATCTCCGCACGCGACTCGCCCGTCATTCCCTGCTGTTCTAAGGCGAGGCGGATCTTTCGGCAGCGACGATTCAAGACGTCAAGCATCGAGGGATCGTGAACTCGATCATCTGGGGCCAAAAAGAACCAGTTGCCGCCATAGGCGATGTCGCCCTGAACGACGTCTCCATCATTGAGTCGGACCTCCACACCGGCGTGCAAACGATAACTCTCGACGTTTTGGATTGAGACCGATCGATCGTCATGAAGGGTGGCCTGAACCGTGCCGGCGATTGTCTCGAAGCGGTGGACGCCGGGCACCAACTGCCCGCGAAACCGCAGAGCCTCGACAACTCCAATCAACCCGTGACCGCACATGCCCAGGTAGCCGCAGTTGTTGAAAAACACGATTCCGGCAACCGCCTCCGCGGATTGTGGTGGCACGATCATCGCGCCCACCATCCACTCGGCACCCCGGGGTTCCAGCAGCAAGCTAGTGCGAATCCAGTCCTGTTGCTCGCTGAGCTGCTGAATCAGCTCGCTCACGTTGCCGTTGCCTGGCACGCCGGGTTCCAACAACACACGCGTCGGTTCACCGCCGGTATGCGTGTCGATGATGTGAAGTCGATTCATCGGGGCGTTTGCGTTGCCGTTGGAAGTATGATGATCTCCCGACTCACAGACAGAGGGAGCCATCATTGCCCAGCCGTAAGCCTTTGACAAAGCCGGGATTCAACCCAACGTATCGTTGCCGAAGTGGACCGGCGATGGGGCTGATGAGCGTGGTGCTCGTCATCTGCCAAGTCGGACCCATCAGGGCCGGCGAACCGACCTCGGACCCGCCCAGGTGGGTTAATCTTCGATTGGTTCCCCGGTGGATCGATCGCCATACGCTTCAGTACCACAGGCAGACCCCCGATGGACAGAAACAACGGATCACGGTGGATGCGCGGGCCGGTGAGCTGAGCATTGAATCTACTGTTGGCGGATCGCCGGAGACACGTCTACTGCCTGTCGCCGGCCCCAACTCGCAAGCCTCCAGTGAGCCAGGCGACGTCACGTTCGATAATCAGAGTGCAACAACTGTTCGATTGATGTGGATCAATCAAGGGGGCCGACCCGTTCCCTATTCCACCATCGCTCCCGGGCAGTCTCATCGGCAGTCGACCTACGCCGGGCACAGCTGGGAGATTTGGGACGACGAGGGCGAGCTGTTTTTTGGTAGCGTGGTCGCGAATCAGGGCGACTCGCGGGTTGAGATCAAGAATCCGGTCCCACGACCAACGCAGACTGCGCCCGATGACCGCAAACCGTCACGACGAGACAACTGGAAGTCAGGCGTCAAGTCGAATGCGACCGGCAGCGTGGCGCGGCTTCGACAAGGAAAGCTGTTCTTCCGAGCGTCTGAGCCCGGGTCAGAGTGGACTCAGCTTGATGCAGCCGAAGATCGTAACGTCGCGGGCGACACTTCGCTCACCGACCCGCAGTGGTCTCCCGACGGACGTGTTTTGGTCGCGTGGCGCGTGACAAGAGCAGCCAAGAACGAGTTCACCGTCATCGAATCTTCTCCTGCCGGAGGAGGCGTCGCGAAGGTTCACCGTCACACCTACACGTTTCCGGGCGATCGGATGTCGCGATACGAGTTGGTGGGATTTGATGCCGAAGTCGGACGGTCATTGCCGATCGATGTGCCGGCGATCGACTTTGGTCGCCCTCGAGTGCGTTGGCAGGGGAACCACACGTTGCTGCTTGAGAAGGTGGATCGCGGTCATCAGCGATTTCGCCTGTTGCGGATCAACCCGCTTCTGGCATCCGTCCAAACCTTGATCGACGAAAGGAGCGATACGTTCTTATGGACAGCTCACGGTCCCAAAATGCCACTGATCACGTACCTGGACGACTCCGACGAGGCCCTGTACGCAAGCGAGCGTAGTGGTTGGCGGCACTTGTACCGCGTTGATCTGACCGGTCACCACCCATTACAAGCGATCACCCGAGGGGAATGGGTAGTTCGAGAGATCGCCAAAATCGACGAGGCGACTCGGACGGTGTTCTTGGTGGTGGGAGGCTTCCATGCGAGCCAAGATCCCTATCACCGTCATTTCCTGCGGGTGTCGATCGATGGAGGCGAACCGGTGCCCTTGTCCCGCGCGGAGGGTGATTGTCAGGCAACATTTTCCCCGGAGGCGGACTACTTGATCGTGACGCACAGCCGCGTTGATCGGCCGCCGGTTCACGAGTTGAGGTCCGCAATCACGGGAGACCCGATTTGCAAGCTGGCTTCCGCCGAGTGGAACTCAGACGATCAGGTTCCACCAAACGCACCGGAGGTATTTGTAGCCAAAGGAAGGGACGGAACGACGGACATCTGGGGTCTGATTTGTTTTCCGCCCGACTTTGATCCGCAATCGTCGTCGAGTTATCCGGTTCTGGAGTCGATCTACGCTGGGCCGCACGACTCGCACGTGCCCAAGTCCTTTCGCCCCGGTCAGTGGCACCGTGATCTGACGGCAAGCGGTTTCGTGGTCGTTCAGATTGACGGGATGGGAACCGCGAATCGCAGCAAGCCGTTTCATGACGTCTGCTGGCAGAACCTCAAGGATGCCGGGTTGCCCGACCGAATCGCCTGGCTGAAGTCGGCAGCCAGGAAGTACCCCGCTTTGGATCTCAGTCGCGTGGGGATCTTTGGAACATCAGCGGGCGGCCAGAATGCTGTCTCAGCGTTGTTGTGTCATGGCGACTTCTATCGTGCCGCGTTTGCTGCTTGCGGATGTCACGACAACCGAATGGACAAAGCGTCGTGGAACGAGCAATGGATGGGTTACCCGGTTGGGAGTGCCTACGAAGCGTGCAGCAACGTCGAACACGCGGACCAACTTCGTGGCGACCTGATGTTGCTAGTCGGTGAACTGGATACCAACGTTCCGCCCGAGTCCACGCTCAGGCTGGCGGACGCACTGATTCGCGCCGACAAGGACTTCGAACTGATCGTGATGCCCGGAGCCGGGCATACCAACGGAGGTTCCTACGGTCGCCGCCGGATGAAGGACTTCTTCATCAGGTCGTTAGTGTCGCCCTCAGCGCGGGGCACACCTGGACGCTTCCCCGCAGGCGAGATCGACTAGACTATCGGACGGTCGCTTCGCTTTCCCCCGAACCCTTCTGCAAGCCATGATCTTTTCCTGCAAGCTGCCGACCGTAGCGCTGCTTTTTGTTCTTGCACTTGCCCCGTCGTTCGCCTGCGCTGCAGACCGCCCCAACATCGTGTTGATCATGGCGGATGACCTCGGGTTCTCGGACCTGGGTTGTTACGGGTCGGAGATCGAGACGCCTCGCCTGGACGCGCTCGCCGCCAAGGGGCTTCGATTCAACCAGTTCTACAACACGGCCAAGTGCCATTCATCGCGGATCTGTTTGTTGACGGGCCTGTACATGTTCCAGGCTGGCAACCAGGCGATGGACCGAGGTGTGACGCTGGCCGAAACGCTGGGCCCGACAGGCTATCACACGATGATGGTCGGGAAATGGCACCTGGACGACGAACCGACCGATCGTGGCTTCGACCGCTATTTTGGTCATCTCAGCGGGGCAACCAACTTCTTTACTGGAAATGACACGTTCCGTTTGGACGGCAAGCCGTTTGTTGTGCCCGATTCCGGGTTCTACACGACGGATGCCAAAACGGATTACGCGATCGAGTTTCTAGACGACGCAGCCGAGCGAGATCAACCGTTCCTGCTTTACGTGGCGTACAACGCGCCGCACTATCCACTGCACGTCAAGGAGTCGGACTTTCGCAAGTACGAGGGCCGCTACGATGCCGGTTGGGATGCGACACGCCAAGCTCGGTTCGCCAAGCAGCAACAGCTTGGCTTGTTGCCCAATTCGGTGACGCTTTCGCCGCGACCGCCAGAGGTCGACGCCTGGGACTCATTGGACAGCGAGACAAAGCGATGGGAATCCGATCGAATGGCCGCCTTTGCCGGGATGGTGGACTGCCTGGATCAGAACATCGGCCGGTTGGTCGATCATCTCACCAAGCAGGGCGTGATCGATAACACGATCATCCTGTTCTGCAGTGACAACGGTGCCTGCCCGTTCGAGCGAACGCGTGGCAAGCAGTTTCGTCCTTGGGATCCCAAGTCCTATTGGACGTACGACACCGGATGGGCGCACGTCGGCAACACTCCGTTCCGCTGGTACAAACAGAATCAACACGAAGGCGGAATCTCTTCACCGATGATCGTTTCCTGGCCCGGACTGAAGACGCCAGCGGGATCGATCACCGACCAACCTGCTCACCTGATCGACTTTCAAGCCACGTTTCTGGATTTGGCCGGAGCAACGTACCCGTCTACTCATGAAGGCTGCGAGGTGACTGCGCTGCAGGGTCGATCGCTGCTGCCGATCTTTCAGGGCAAACAGCGTGAACCGCACCCATGGTTGTACTTTCAGTTTTCCGACAACCGGGCCCTTCGCCGTGGCGACCGCAAGCTGGTCAGCGCCAAGGGTGGTCCTTGGGAATTGTATGACCTTTCAGACGATCGCAGTGAAGTCAACGATTTGGCTCAATCACACGCAGCCGAGGTCAAGGAGCTGAGCGACCTTTGGTACGACGTGGCCAAGAATGTCGAGACTGCCCCGGCAAAGCTGCGCAAGCCGATCACCAAGACGCGTCCACAATACTACAAGACGAAGAAATAGGGGCTGGTGCCTAGTTGATCCTCTGATGTCCGGGACCGTGCCTCTCACGTCCCGTCGCTCCCAAACAAAAGCCCCTTTCATCTGTTTCTCAATTCGAAGGCTATCTTTCCGATGAACCGAATCCTCTCAGCAATTGTCCTTTTCGCCCTGCTCACGCCGGTGGTGTCGGCAGATGATTGGC
>JBCCUO010000182.1:0-7004 GCA_039196805.1 Planctomycetota bacterium
GAACCGGTTTGACAGTGATGTTTGCCCCCTTGGCTTCGACGACCACCGGTCGAGTTTCCCCGCGACTGCGACGTGACCCCAGCAAGGCGTCGCGCAGTGGATCTCGGGAAAAGAACTGACGCGCGAAATCGTCGTTGAAAAAATCATCCAGAGGCGATCGAGAACGAGTATTTCCGATCGACGTTGGATAGTCCCAGGCCACTCGACAACCGCTGACGTCCAGGGGGCCCGGAGCCTGCGGATAGATCGACGCATCGATCTCGTAGAGATAATACGGCTGCTGATTCCCATCCAGGTCCTTGCGCAGTACCAACTCGCCGCCGGGACGACGTCGTGATTCTTCCAGCGCTCGGATCGCCTCTTCGAACGGCCCCCAACTTGTTCGTTTCGAACAGCACTGCCACATCGCGTATTCATTCAGTTCCACCCCGCGGTCCAAGTCCTTGAACGGCTTCACCCAAATCCGCAACGTCAGATCCAACTGTTGGCCGACGTAGATCTCCGATTGACTCCCCGCGATCTCGGCAAACAGCAACCCATCGCCATCTGATTCGACCACCTTCAGTTCGATCGGCGGAAGCAATTTTTTGCGGTCGTCAAACTCCAGCGTCAAAGCGGGAATCGTGAACGTGCCCAATCGCTCGGGAATGATGCGAAATCGATACGACAACGTCGACGAGGATGTTGTGCGACCGTTGATTGAAAACCTTTGAGTCGAACGCGACGCTTGCCCAAGCGACTCGATAATCAGGCCATCCACCGGCATCAGCGTCGGCGCTTGATGATCCTGCACGTCAATGAACTTGATCTCCAGGTCAACCGGAAAATTCAAGTACGTCTGGCGATTGGAAATCGATGCTTCGACGCGTGCGGCGTCAACCCTGGACGCGCAAGCGATGACGACGAAACAAGCGATCCCTAGTGCCGACAACTTGCGACTGATCAACGCATTTAACATTCGACTTCCTGCTGATCGTTCCTGACCCATCGAGCTCACCAGTCTTTCTCAACCGAGTAGCGGCGGGCGTTGCGGAGACGTTCCAACTGACGATGGCGTAGCATGGCGCGGTCTCGAATGGCTTGCAGCATCTTTTCGGCCTCCTGCCGAGTCATTCTTCCGACCATGGCACTCTGCTTGGACTCGGACTCCGCTTCCGTGGAATCCGGCAACTCGCCGGCACCCTGCAGCTGTCCGTCGACCGGCTCGTCGCGCGGCGCGTTCTCCGAATCCTTGGCGGGTGACTCCCTTTGTGCCGGATCATCGCCCGGTTCTTCGGCATCGGGTTTTGCGGCATCCGGTTGCGAAGACGGAGGTCGCTGAGAACCTTGCTCGCCGCCATCGCGTTGCCGCTGGTCGCTGCTTGGCTGCTGATCGTGGTTGCCCTGCTGACTCTCGTCGCGTTGATCTTCGCCGCCCGGCTCAGAATCGCTGCCTTGCTGGTCGCCATCGCTGTCGTCAGAGGAATCCGGTGGCGACTCGTCACCCGGGCTTTGTTTCTCCTCTTCGGGTACCTGGGACGAATCGGTGTCCGAGGATCCGCCCTCCTGGCGGTCGGAATCCTCTGGCTGCGGCTCGCCTTGATCTGCGCCGGAACCGTTTGAATCTCTTGGCTCGTTCTTGCTTTCTGACGCTGATTCGGACTGCTGTCTCAGTTTCTTCAGCAGAGCGTGCGCCAGTTCCGCATTCGCCCTAGCGTCGTCATCGGATGGATCCAGTCGCAATGCGTCGTAGTAGTACCGGATGGCGACTTCCAGCAGGGCCGTTGGTTCGGGTGGCTGCTTGGTCTCTTGGGCCGGGGTTTCGGCCGTCGGCGACGAGCCGCCAGCGGCGTCGGCCGTTGAAGGTTCGTCAGGGGACGCGAGCGCGACCGCCTGTTCAAAGTAGAGATTCCCCAAGTTGTATCGGGCCTTGGCCGCCAATTCCGGTCCAGCTGTCGCCACCACACGGGCAAACAATTTGCCAGCCGCATCACGCTCGCCGTTCTGGTACGCGGCAACGGCATGGTTGTAAACCAGTTCGGGTTGATTCGAATACGATCCCAATTCACGGTAAATCCGCTCGGCCTCGGCGGTTTCGCCCAGATCCAGATGCCGGCTCGCCGCTTCGATCTGCCCCCTGACCTCAGTTGGTGACAGTGGTTCATCGGCCAGCCCGACACCCACGGAAACGGTCAGCCATCCCCAGCAGGCGTAGCGGAGCGTTCGATTCACTTTGTCAGGCCTCTCGTCACAGGTTCCAGAGTTGGTTCGATGTTCGCCTGGTCGTCACGGCAAACTCGCGAGTGCCCGGCGACCTTCGAAGCCCCCAAAGCGTGCCAAAATCAACGGTACGTCCCTGGTACGCATTCTATTCCTTTCTGCCAAGATCGGCATCGCCAATCCGAACCAACAGCGGTCGGCTAAGTTGCCCAGGCGGTCGGCCAGGCTGCTCTGTTCGCTCACGCTCCGGTGGCTCGGCAGCTATCATTGTCAATCGCAGGTTACCATGGTCGCCGCCCACCCGCTGCCTTCCTTCTCTCTCGCCCGATTCCGTTACTCGTCATGCGTCGTCCTGTAAAACTGTTGATGGTGGGAGGCGTGATCGCCGCCATCCTCGGCGCGGCGTACCAACCTGCAGCGAAGTATTGGAAAGACCGCAATCGCGTTTCTTGGAACACGGCCAAAGTCAGCGAAGGTGACTTGGTGCGATACGTCAATTCCACTGGATCGGTCCGCCCCGTGCTATCGGTCTCGGTGGGCAGTTTCGTCTCCGGGCCAATTGTTGAGTTGAACGTTGATTTCAATGACGAGGTCAAAGAGGGGGACGTGTTGGCCAAGGTCGATCCACGCCTGTTCAAGGCAAGCGTTGATCGCGATCAGGCGACTCTGGCAACCCGAGTCGCAGAGGTAGAGCGGATCGAGGCCCAGTTGCGACAGGCGATGAACAACTATCAACGTGGCCTACGACTCCGCGAAAAGAACAAAGACTTTCTCTCCGATCGAGAAATGGATGCCCTGGTCTTCGAAGTCAAGTCGCTGCAGTCGCAGCGCAAGCTCGCTAAGGCATCGGTGTTGCAAGCCCAGGCCTCACTGGAGACATCACTGGCCAATTTGAATTACACCGAAATCACATCCCCGGTCGATGGTGTGGTGATCGATCGAAAGATCGATCCGGGGCAAACGTTGGCCGCTCAATTCCAAACACCCGAGCTGTTCGTCGTCGCGCCGGACCTCCGCAAAAAAGTCCACGTCTTCGCCTCGGTCGACGAGGCGGATATCGGCCTGATTCAGCAAGCTCAATCCGACGAGCGTCCGGTCACGTTCACCGTCGATGCGCACCCCGATGAACTCTTTGAAGGCAAGATTGAACAGATCCGATTGAGCAGCGTCAGCACGCAAAATGTCGTCACCTACCCAGTGGTAATCGCTGCCGCGAACGCCGACCTCAGGTTGCTGCCGGGAATGACTGCAAGTATTTCGTTTGAGGTCGATTCGAAAAGGGATGTCACCAAGGTTCCCAATGCGGCGTTGCGGTTCTACCCGACTGAGATCAAGTGGGTCCGTGAAGACGATCGAGGACTGCTGGACGGGTCAAAGTGGAAATCGGAAGACGACGATGATGACAAGAAGGAGCTGAGCGCAACCGAGAAAGCAACCGCGCGAAAGAAACGCAACCAGCGGCATGTGTGGGTCGTCGACGGTGAACTGCTTCGAGCCGTCGAAATCACGACCGGTATCTCAGAGAACCGCTTCACCGAGTTGGTGAAAGGAGATTTAGAGGTTGGAGATGAACTGGTCACGGAGCTGAAGCGGTAGCTTCGCCATGCCATCCGGCGGCGAATGGCGCCACGGTGACTGCCGCACACACATTTTGCCTCAGTCATTCAAGAACGGGATCGGTACAAAAAGAGTGATCCAGCCGGTGATCAGGCCACCGCCGACGCCGACCGCAACGTCGGCCCAGCCCGCCCCGATCAGTTCGGTGAGCAGAGGGACATCAACCGGCAGACCCAAGATGCAAACCACGGCGCCGGCGATCGCGCACAGGGACGCCTTGCGCGTCGAAACGATCAGGCAGCTGAGGAACAACCAGACACCGGCGGCCGCCGCGTACCAATCGCTGGCCCAGTCGATGCACCACGATGGCACTCCCGGTATCTGAATTGATTCAAGTGGTTGCTGTATCAGCGTTATCGCGGCGGTCAGTGGTTCTCCCTCCCACGCCACACCATTCTGGTAAAGCCGGAAAGCAAAGCCCGATAACAAAATCAATGCTACGGCGAACCGAGTATTCACTCCGATGACCGGATCCAAGAATTGATGCACCAAACGTTCGATCCGCTGGTAGGGCGTCACCTTCATCGCTTCACGGCGAGCCTGCTCGTACATCGCCTTGCGACGACGTCGGGCCGCTGCTGGATCGGATTGCTGGCCGCGGTCGCGAGGCTGAGATACCTCAGACACCAAGGCCACCGAAAGGCTTTGCGCGATGGCATCCGCCTCGACCGGATCGGTACCATCGGCAATCAAGGACGCCGCTTCGACTGAGCGAAGGAGGCGCTGACTGCGACGTTTCTCCTCTTGCTCCAGTCGCTGATCCACCCAGCGGACAAAGGGGTCTTGCCAGGCTTCGAAGCGAGGCATTCGCTTAAATCGTTCCTGACGGCTTAGTTTTTCTCGGGTCTCGATCTTCGCGTCGTAGCCGAACAACAGCTCGAAAAGCTCCTCCCAGTGGTTCCCAGCGAATTTGGCAACGAAATCTCGCACCACTTCTTCGTCTTGCCCCTGCAGCCGCAGCCGTCTAAGGGCCGGTTCGAATTCATCTGCGATGGCCCTTCGCTGCGTGTTCCAGCGACGAGTGATGCCGAAATGGAGTGCTGCCGACGCAGCGATGCCCAAGACGACTGCCAAGAATACCACCCCCAACTGCCCGGAGACAAAGATCACGCCGGCTGCCAAACCACCCAATCCGACCCAAAGGAAGCGATCCTTCCATCGACTCGCGAAGACCAACTGCCGCACCCGCCGCGCGGTCACGGATTGACCGCTTATCGAACCCAAGATCCATCCGCTTGCGACAGATGCGGTGATCAATGAGACCGCAAACATAAGCATCGCAACGCCCATCTCCGGTGCAACGGACGTCGCCAGGATACTCAATACGGGCAACACGATCATTGCGACCAGGAATAGTCGTGTGATCAGCTGATGCATGCGCCTTAGCGGCAGACCCTGCAGCTTCGCCGCACAGTTCTCTAGTGTTTTCAGTTGTTCATCGCTGGGTGAAAACCCGCGGGCGTCGCCCAGTCCGAGGTAAGTTTCGATCGCCGTGATCACTTCGCCCGTGTTTTGGAATCGATCTTGGACATTCTTGGCGGTCATTCGCTCAGTCAATTCACCCAGTTCGCTGGGGATGTGCTTGAACACCTTGTCAGGACGCCTGATCGGCTCGCTCTTGTGCTTTGTGATGACCTCGGCAGCAGTCGATCCCGAGAACGGTGGTTTGCCGGTGACCATCATGTAGAGCGTGCAGCCCAGAGAGTAGATGTCGGCTCGGTGGTCCACCTCATCAGCACTGTCTGCCTGCTCCGGAGCCATGTAGGCCGGAGTCCCCATCGTCGATCCCACCGACGTCAGCTGCGATTGACTGCCTGTCCGCTCTGACGCGGAATCCGTTGAGTCGACCGCTTCATCAACATCGGGAACCTTGACCAGCCCCAGGTCAGCCACCTTGACCAACCCCTCGGAACTGATCAGCAGGTTATCCGGCTTGATGTCCCGATGGACCATTCCGGCCTCGTGCGCGTGCCGAAGTCCACGCGCGGCTTGCAGGATGTACTTGAGCGCTAGCTCGGGAGCGATGCGCCCGTGCTTTTTGATTTCGGATCGAAGACTGCCACCCTTAACCAGCTCCATGCTGAAGTAGTGCGTGACGTCCTGGCATCCCATGTCAGAGATCTGTACGACATTGGGATGGCTCAACTGGGCGGCCGCGAACGCTTCGCGAGTGAATCGAGCCATCGACCTCGGATCCTGAGCAATACGCGATTGGATCGTCTTAATCGCGACCCGCCGTTGCAGCGAAATCTGTTCCGCCACATACACGGTTCCCATCGCGCCTCGGCCTAGCTCGCTGATGACCTTGTAGCCACCCAACACGATCTCCGTTGGGCCGTCCGGCTCCGAATCGAGCACGCCGTCATCGGGCTGCCGATCGAGGTCTTGACGATCGCCCCCCTCCTGGTCGTCCTGGAGGGAATCTCCCAGTGAGCTTCCCGGCGTCGAATCCACCGAGTCCTCGGCCGATTCGTCCGGAGAGCAGGAAGCCGTTCGTGTGACATCGCTGCAAGAATGGCGGTCGGCATCGTCACACTCGTGCCCACTTCCAGTTAGCTCGCCTGCCAACGTCGCTGCGGAGTCTTCGACCGAGATGTTGGCCGTCAGCGCCGGAACGCGAGCCGAGGCATGAAGGCTCCCATTCGAGGAACCCAAGGTGCGATCCAGTGCGTCGGCGCTGGTATCGCCCAATCGGGTCCCGTCGCGTGCCAGGACGTGCACCAAGACCTCAACCTCTAGGCGAATGATCTTGTCGCACTGAGGACAGCGGAGCTTGAATCGCCCCGGTTTTCGAACCTTGGGTTTCGAGGAATGCTTGCAGTACGGGCAGCAGATATTCACGGCATGTCGGTACGTCGAGCAGGTTGGACGCGTTTCAGCGTCGTTGAGCCACGTTCGCCCCCGAGGTCTAGCGACTAAAATAGACCGTACCGATCACCATCGCGTGAAGTTTCTCGGATCTTCCTGCAAGCGTGGGCAACATCATCGTGCCTTGAAGAGTTAACACAGTCACGGCAGCCTAGAAGAACCAGGTTGCCCAAAGCAGAACAAAGTCGGCCTCACGCCCGCCCGCACCAAAGATCGCGTCCCCAGGTTCAAGGTGGACCTACGCAGCGCAGCTGTCCAGCCCACAGCCAGTTTCACTCTCGTAGCGCACCGTCGGTCAAATCTCCGAGATAAGGTTCGCC
>JBCCUO010000183.1:0-7000 GCA_039196805.1 Planctomycetota bacterium
TCCATGTAGCGCAGCCGGACCGCCTCGGCCTGTGTTTCCGGCAATTCATGCAACGCTTCCAGCAGCTCGATCGCCGCTTCCGTTCGGATCACAACACCGCTGGGACTGGTGGAGCTGCCGGGCAGCTGTTGGATCCAGTTGCCACCGGCAGAATCGTTCGCATTTCCCCCGGCATCGATTTCGCGGTTCATCGACCGCTTCTGCGTTGTCACGTGGCGGGCCACCGCCGCCGCGACGTTGTTCTTCAGCATCCCACGGATCCAGCCGACAAACTCGGCCGGTGAGTTGCCCCGGAACGCGGGCAGGTCACGCTTGGCTTCCAAAAACGTGACTTGCACGATGTCGGCAGGATCAACGCGCCGCCGCAGTCGCTCCGAGAGGTACCGATGCGCCAGCATCAGCAAGTACCCCCGGTACTGCTCCAGCAATTGCCCAAATGCCTCGTTGTCACCTTCGACGGAAGCGACAACAAGCTGGGTCGTTGACATCTCACCATCCACGCGGGTTCGCTCTCCGATTCTCGATCCGATTCTTGCAGCCAACGATGCGGCTTTGCCGCAACTTACGTTCCAGCGATACAATCTAACCGAACCTGACTTGATTAGCTTGCGGTCCGTCACCACTTCATCGGCCAACAGAGTCGATCCGCACCGAAAGAAGCCTGCGATTTTGCCGGCCCACGTCGTCGAATCTCCCGCAAAAAGGGGTCCATCCCATGAAATTCGTTCTCAACCAAGCCGCTGATTGCCGCCAAAACCGACGCCGGTACAGGCTGGCATTTGGTTGGCTCAGCTGCGCGCTACTGATCCTGGGCTGCGGGCCATCCGCGACCGAACCAGCCGCCGCCCCGGATGACGGCGAGACACCAAGCATCGAAAGCGAGTCGTCAGAAATGGCGATGCCGGACGGATCGGGCACCAAACCGACCGAATCGGGCAGCGACAGTCGCATGGAAGTTCCGCCCGGTGACTTGGAGTTACCCGATTCCAGCTTCGATCCCAGCGAAGACCCTGAAATCAAATCACCCGGCAGCGAGTTGCAGCTCCCCGATTCGCCCGTAGGATCCAGCGCTGCCGACACAAGTGTCCAGTTTGCCTCATGGGAAGCGATCGAGACTCAAGCTCGTCAATCGGGCAAGATCGCAGTGATCGATCTTTGGTCACTGACTTGCGAGCCCTGCCTGAAGGAGTTCCCTGGACTGGTCCGTTTGCACGAAGAGTTGGGCGATCAGGTGCACTGCGTCGGGGTCGACGTGGACTTCGACGGCCGTAAGTCACGTCCCCCCGAGACTTACGGTCCCCGTGTTGCCTCGTTCCTTTCCAGCGTTGGTGCCCTCGACAGCTCAGGAAACGGATTTCCCAACTACATCAGCCAGACTCCCAGCGATGACGTGCTCTCAGCGGTGAAGGTCGCGTCCATCCCCGCCGTCCTGGTGTTTGACCGCGAAGGCAACCTGGTCAAGCAGTTCGCCGACGCCGGTGACACGATCGGGTTCACTTACGAAAAGGACGTGATCCCGCTGGTCAAAAAACTGGCCGGCTAAGGATCGGTAGATCATGTGGCGTTTCGTCGCCCGCTCGAGTGGCTCGAATCGATCACGGTAGCCATCAGAGATTCGATCTCTCTGACAGTCTGGTGAACATCATGATGCACCTGCGTCATCTCGAACGCAGCATCGACTCGCTGCTGGACTTCCACCCCACCGCCAAAGAACGACTCGATCGCCCCGGCCAGCGAACTGGGGTTGGCCGGCTGAGCCCACCAAATCGTCGGACACTCTCGCTCCAAGTCGAGCGTGCCGCCACTTCGAGTCGCGATCACCGGAGTCGACAACGCCATCGCCTCCAACACCACGTTCGGCATGCCTTCAAATCGTGACGGTAAAACCAAGGCATCCGCGCGAGCGATCCAGGGAACCGGGTTCTCGATCGCGCCATGAAAATGGACGTGGTGACGATGGGACTGTGATTGCCATTGCCGCTGGAGTGACTCCCGCAGTGGACCGTCGCCAATGAGATCAATGGTCAAGTTCGGAACGACCACTTCGGGCAATGAATCGACTTGCCCAAGTGCCAGCAGCAGATCCTCATGCCCCTTCTCCTCGGTCATTCTGGCCACACAAACGAATCGCGGGCCCGCGGCACTCGACGTTTCCGTCGCAACCGATTCGGTCGCGGCACTCTGCACGGTGGCGTGGTCCACCGGGTTGGGAATCACACGAACATCGGTCGATCCGAGTTGGTAGTAAGCCACCGCCGAATCCGCAGCCTGCTGACTGACTGCGACGACTTGAGCTGACGATCGATACGCTTGGATCAATCGACGCTTCTTCAGTTGCACAAAACGTTTCTCGACCAGCGGCACGGCCAAATGCGGCGGGCTGACGATTGTGCTGACCCTGGGCACCCCCAGACGCCCTGCGGGTTGCGCGGCAATCAATGACATCTGGAACGTGCGGTCGTAAACGGCCCTGATGTCGTTGTCCAGTAAGACGGAATGTACATGTTGCGACTGACGCCGTAATTCGCGACCAGGGTAGTACCAGCCGCCGCTCGGCGGACGATCACTGTAGGCATGCACGACGACGTCATCGGGAAGCTGATCCAGCAACGCTCCCGCTCGGTCGACCAAATAGAGATGGGGCGTGAACCGCTGTCGATCCAGATGCTTCAGCAACAACAGCGTCTGTCGCTCGCTACCGCCCCCGCGCAGCGAACTGATCATCAGCAAAATCGGCGGCGGCGTCACTCGTACTGCACCTCGACCCACACCATTCGGTGATCACTCGCCTGCAGCCAACCCGATTGTTTCGACGACGTCGCCGGCCAAAACACACCCTGATCGGTCAGCTGGAAGTCCTTGCTGGGCAGGACGTAGTCGACGCGGAGGTTTCCGTTGCGTCCAAAGAACGCCGTGTCGAAGCTGGGATCGCCCTGGTGAGACTTGTTCGATGGATGCTGTTTGGCCGACTCAGCTCCACCGTCACCTCGCGGCTTGGGATCTTGAACACGCGGGTGATTCAGCAAATTGGCGATCGCTTCGTGACGACTGTCGCCGTCTGCTGGATCGCTGTTGAGGTCGCCCAAGATGACGAACGAAGCGTTCAAGCTGCCTAGCGGTCCCGCTTGGCCGTTGTCGTCGACGAACTCAGTCTCTGGTGCATCCGATAGATACTCGTTCCAGAACTTGATCTCGTCGTGGTTGCGAGCACCGTTGCGATCTTCGGGGCCATCGAAGACCGGAGGCGTGGGATGGCTGGCCAACACGTGCAGAACTCGGTCGCCGGGAAGTTGAATTGGGACATCGACGTGATTCTTGCTGGACAGTCGAAGCTGGTTCCACACCTCGTCACTGTAGAAAGGCTGGTCCGACTGGGGATCGGTTGGGCGGATGGCGCCGGCCAGCTGAGTCCAGCGGAACTTCTGGAACGTTCGAACCGCTTGCTGATCGATCGGGTATCGGCTCAACACCGCCATGGAGTATTGCCCGGGATAAACACCATAGCCCCACGCGTCATTGGGACCCTCGACCTTGCCATCGCCATTGAGGTCCAAGCCCGACGCGATCCCGGTGTTGCTGGGCGCGGAGTAAAAGTGGGAGTACTCAATGCCTACCTCGCCGCTTGCCAGGAAGTCGATCACATGCTTCACGCTGGCATGATCCGGTTCGTAGTCAATCTCGTTGAGCAACAGAATGTCGGGTCGGACCGCTTGAACGATCTTGGCGATCTTCTCTGCTTGCTGATCGCGTCCATCGCTAAGACGACTGGCGATCTGTCCCTCGCTGCGTCCGTAAAGCGAAACGTTGAATGTGGCGATGCGGATACTGCGTTTCGCGTTCGGCTCGGTCGCGGACAACAGGCTTGTTGCCAGACCAAAGAAGCACGCTAGCCAGAGCGCTGCCATTCTCACACCGCTTGTCAAACTCCTTTGCAGCATCGATCGTTGGCAATCATCGGATCTCATGTTTCACTCTCTAGATTGTTCGGCTTGGCACGCATGCCTGCTCTGGATCAACTCAGTCTTCACCGACGTCTCGGCGCTCAACCTCTTGGCGACGGCAAAACACGGTTTAGCCTTTGGTGCCCAAAATCGAAAACCGTCCCCGAGTCCGCTCTAATCTGTGTCTCACTACCTGACCAGAATCGCGAGGTCGTCATGCAACGCGGCCCGGACGGATTTCACGTTGCCCAGGTGGAAGGCGTTCGAGCCGGTGACCGCTACGCCTATCGTATCGGCGACGGCCCAGTTCGTCCCGACCCGGCGTCTCGCTTTCAACCCAATGGTGTGCATGGTCCCTCTCAAGTCGTGGACCGGCAGTTTGACTGGACTGACCAAGATTGGCAGTCGCCGTCCCGCGAAGATTGGGTGATTTATGAGTTGCACGTCGGCGCATTCACCGCTGAGGGAACGTACGCGGCCGCGATCGACCGCTTGGACGAACTGGTTGAGCTAGGAATCACAGCGATCGAACTGATGCCGCTGGCGGATTGTGCGGGTCGCTGGAACTGGGGCTACGACGGCGTCCACTTGTTCGCTCCGCAGCCCAGCTACGGCACTCCGGCAGAACTGCGCCGCTTCGTCGACGCGGCACACGCCAGAGGACTCTCGGTGTTCCTGGATGTCGTCTACAACCATCTTGGCCCCGAGGGCAACTATTGGGGCGACTACGGTTGCTATCTGTCTGACATTCATCAGACAGCTTGGGGCAGCGGGCCTGCTTTTGATGATCCCGCTCATGGGCAGGGACTCCGCCGATTCGTGATCGCCAACGCCATTTATTGGCTCGACGAGTACCACTTCGACGGACTTCGGATCGACGCGATTCACTGCATGCTGGATCGAAGCGAACCGCACGTCGTCCGCGAATTGGCCGACGACGTTGGCTGTTGGACCCAACAGTCCGGTCGTTCGGCGCATCTGATCGCCGAATCCAACGTCTACGATCCGGAGATGCTAGCAGAGCCCAGCGAAGGCGGGATCGGATTCGACGCTCAGTGGTGCGATGACTTTTTGCACAGTGTGTTTGCCGTGGTGCGACCGGGCGAGAAGCTTTGCAGCCGCGACTACCAACCGGGCAGCGACCTGAGCCAAACCCTCACGCAAGGCTTCGTCTATCAGGGCACGCTACGAGAGTCTCGCAAGCGAGTGCAGCTGAATCAGCGCGTCGAAACACACGGCCTGATCTACTCGATCCAAAATCACGACTTCGTCGGCAACCACCCCCTGGGCAAGCGGCTGCATCAACTCACTTCACCAGAGACACAGAAAGCGGCCGCCACCCTGCTGATCCTTTCGCCCGCGATCCCGATGCTGTTCATGGGCGAGGAGTTCGCTTGCGAACATCCATTTCGATTCTTTGTCGACTTTGGTGATCCCGAACTTCGCCGCGCTGTCGTCGAAGGCCGCAAGGCCGAGTACCCTCAGCATGACTGGACTGAGGGCGTGGAACCGATAGATCCGACAGCCTTTGAGTCATCCAAGATCGGTCCGTCCAATCAAGGCGATTCGTCAATGTTGGAGTGGTATCGATCGCTGATCGCGCTGCGAAAAGAATGGCGACAACGCGGCCTGCTGTCAGACGACACGCTACAAACCGACTGTGATCCGCAGACCGGCCTCTACGTGATGCGTTACAGTCGAGGTTCCGATCGCGCGACCGTGGCCGCCCGACTAAACACGGACGCTGGCCGACCAGACGTTGCATTTGCGTGCGATGATCCGGTCCGGCTAAGGATTAGAGACGAAAGAAACACTGCAGATTGCTTGTGCGCCAACGACGCGATCGTGTTCGATGCGGGACGGTCGGATAACGCATGACAACCCTGGCCGATCCATGAGCGAAGATCCGAACCCTTACGCGGCAACCAGCGCGACATCCTACGACCCCTACATCCGATCAGTCCCGGAATACGCCGAACTGGCGAGCCGCTGGGACCGATTTGCGGGTGCCGTGATTGATGTAGTTTGTCAGGCGGTCTTCATCATACCGCTGTCGATCGCGATCGACATTTGGTTGGAGATGACGCCGGAATTGCTTTGGGGAATGCGAGTTGCGGCTGAAATGATAGAGGCACTGATTACGGGAGCCACCTTTCTCCTGCTCAACGGCTATCTGCTGGCCACGCGTGGCAAAACGATCGGCAAGCTGGTGATGCGAACAACGATTGTGGACCGCAACACGAAGGCGGTCCCGGAGTTCATGCCCTTGATCGCGAAACGATACCTTTGGCTGTGGGTCTTGGAGCTGATCCCGTTCCTGACCTGGCTGATTTGGGTAGATATCTTGCTGATCTTCCGGAGCAGCAAGGCCTGCCTGCATGACGACGTCGCCAATACCATGGTGATCAAAGATGTTCCGCCGACGTACTAGATCATCCATTCGATCAGCGCAACTTCGGCGACCACCAGTGCCAAGACGATCGCAAGGTAGAAACCGAGGCTCCGCCCGAAGTCTGTGTCTGGTGGATCGTCATCCTGCGTCCGCTGCACGGCGGGTGGCGGCCGATAGGGATTGACCCCCGGATCGCTTGACCCGCTAAGCATCCGCGATTCCGCGTTTTGTGGTGGTCGGCCTGCCCGTGAAGACGTCATGCGAATCGTTGCCGTTGACTGACCGTGCTTCCGCCGCTGCCCGACTTGGTAAGCGGCAATCATTATCCATCCAACGGGTACGCCTAGATTCCAGGCCAAGCAAGTAGGGGTGGCAGGACTCGAACCCGCGGCCAAGGAATTATGAGTTCCCTGCTCTAACCGACTGAGCTACACCCCCGAGGGATCGAAACAGTTTGTTTTTGTCGTTTTTTGCCGTCTAAATCTCGTTCTCGGAATCGTTGTTCATCGCTTGAGAAACGGCTGCCGTGTGATACTTTACATCACACCAGTATCACACGGTGGCAGGTCGCGGAATGCTGCGGAATCCTGACCACCACACCAATATCACATCATGACATCAGAGCGCCTAGCTTGGCGATCGCGTCCGGCTCCGCTCCAGGGAGTAA
>JBCCUO010000184.1:0-6968 GCA_039196805.1 Planctomycetota bacterium
CGTTGGGAAGGTTAATGATCTCTCCGGTGAGTCCGTTCCTGAGTAGGGTTCCCAGTGGCTCGACACGTAGTCGACGGACGCCGCGAGTTTCATCGCTATCGCGACCAATCTCGACCCAGCGACCATACAAAACGTCATCGTCCGTGCGGCCTATCACTTCCTGCATTCGGTCGCCCAGGTTGGGCTTGGCCGCCTGCTCCAGGGCAAGGTCAATGACCGCCTGGTGATCGGCTTGATTGGCGACGATCGCAAACCGCAGGATCCCCGCGTCTTCGACCACGTCCTTGATGCGGCTGACTTCGCGTTGGTCGACGGCCGGGACAATGATCTCGATCTGTGTGTCGCCGTAGGGCCGAATGACGATCTCTTGAGTGCCCGACGGATTGATCCGGCGGGTCAGCGGCTCGACCAGGTCATCGGCCTTGATCACCCCCTGACCGTCCGGACCGCCTGAATTCTTGCTGGGGTCAATTTCGTAGACCAAGATTGTGCCGCCACGCAGGTCAACGCCCAGACCTGGCCGCTTGCTAGCCAACACCGCCGCGCTGGCGATCACAGCCAGCAATACGAAGCCAAGTCGCGTGCCGTAGTTGGGCATCTTCAAGGCCTTGGCCAAGAAGCCCCCCAGCAGGAAAGGCACCACCAGCACGGCCATCGCGATCAACAGCACCAACCACTGTTGGCCCGTGACACCGCTGTCTTCGGTTGTCCCAGAGCTCGCCTGGGCCAGAGGAGCGACCCAAGAAGTCGCCATCGCGACAAAATCAAGCAGTCCAACAAGGCCCGCGGTGGCCGAACCAGCCACGCAGGATGTCAAAATGGAGCAGTCCATCGTTTTGTTTCTGTGGTCGGGGTGTACGACGTCTTCGCGTGCCCTCGTGGCAGCGAAATCAGTCTTCCGTGATTCCAGGGCGGATCACGTCGATACGAATTTGAATGGATAATGCCATGTCACCACGACAAGGCGTCTTGATTGAATGTTCGCGATTGTTCGGTTGATTGACCCGATCGAGTTCCAGAGGCCGGGCACGCCTGGATTGCTGGCGACACCTCCGTTGCCAGGCCCTGTGGACGCCCGGTGGTCGGCGTCGGCTACGAATCGGATTCCTTACTCTTGTTACTTTCGTCTGGTTCGATCTTCGTTGCGATGGCCGATCGATTGACCTTGATCCTGGTGTTTCCGTTTTCATCGATCCGCAGCGTGATCACATCGCTGTCCGGTGCGGCAGAAACCACGGTGCCGTGAATGCCGCCAATGGTCACCACCCGATCGTTCTTCTGAAGCGACGCTCGTTTCGCCTCTTCGCGGGCCTTCCGGCGTCGCTCGGGAGCCATCACCGTCAGGTACATGATCACGAACAGGCCGACAATCAACGTCATCGGGTTGGCCAACAAACGTTGCAAAAACGTTCCCTGCTCGCCCGCGGCCGGAGCCGCTCCACCCCCGCCGTCTTGCCCCAGCAGCAACCATGCGGCCTGCCAAGACACCGTGTACGACAAGTCGGCGACCAACGTGAATGGTGTCAAAAGGAGTCTCAAGCGGCGGCGGAAAAACGGGATCCCGATCGGAACCGGGACTCATGGCGACCCAGCCCGGGAAAGTCTCTCACCTGGGGCGGAATTGACGAATGCGGCATGATATGGAAGCCCAAATTCCGTCACAAGCCCAGCCAGACGCCTGCTTCCCCCTGTTCTTTCCGTTTCGATGCCACTTTCTCTGCCGACTTGGCCGCCTGACTGGTCGTCAATCCGCCAAAGCGTCCAGGTAAGCTTGGAAAATGGCGATTGGGGACGCTACCAAAGCGAAACCAGTCAACAACTGACCATCGACTTGATTTCGATGCTTCAGCCCGCCAGGCAGAGGAATCAGCCCGCCGTCGATTTGGCACCACCCGCCGCTGTGCAGCTCTGCTGCAGCGGGACCGCCGCCATCGAGTTGGCCTTGCGGCTTGCCAAGGTCGGCCCAGGAGACGAAGTGGTGCTCTGCGGCTACGACTATCCCGGAAACCTGCGGACGATCGAGCTTCTGGGAGGACGTCCCGTGTTGGTTGACGCCGCGCCCGGCCGGACCAGTCCGGGTGCTCAGCAAGTCGAACAGGCAATCTGCGATCAAACCGCGGCGGTCATCGTCTCGCATCTCTACGGCCAGGTCGCGGACGTGGTGGCCATCGATCAACTCTGCCGCCAATACGGCGTGGTGTTGATCGAAGACGCCTGTCAGGTTCCCGGCATGACCTTGGGCGGCCGGGTCGCGGGCAGCATCGGATCGCTGGGGACGCTCAGTTTTGGCGGCAGCAAGCCACTGACTGCCGGCAACGGTGGCGCGCTGATCATCCGCGATGAACGTTTGGCCGCCCGACTTCCCGCCCTGGTCGATCGCCCCAGCGACGCGTTCCCACTCAGTCCCCTGCAAGCCGCCGCCCTGCGACCTCAATTCAAGCGGCTGAGCGAGCTGAATCGATTGCGAGCGGATACGGCCGATCACCTGGCCAAGCAATCCACGCTTTCAACCTGGACACCAATCCACTCCAATGTGGCGACGGTAGAACCTTGTCACTACAAATTTGCCTGGCAAGCCCGAGACGCCGACCATCGCGATCGAATCCTTCGCGTGGCCGCTGATGCCGGTCTGCCGATCGGACTCGGGTTTCGACACGCCGCCAACACCAGTGATCGCCGATGCCGAAAGCTGGGCACACTACCGAATGCTCGCGCACTGGGCGAAACGGTTCTGCTATTGGATCACCGAGCCCTGCTGACGACACCCGATCAGTGGCCCGAACTGGTCCAAGCCTTGACCGACGTACACGACCAAACGCGACCATCGCCCTCCAATTGACATGACGCCGATGAAAGTCACCTGCCCCGACGCCCGAAACACGCTCGTTCTCGTGTTGCTCACACTTGCTCTTTCGCTAACCGCAACGACCGGGTGCACGGTCAAACAGCGGAGCAGCCGACCCGGGCCACAGGACGCCGACGCACCAGAGGAATTCACCACGACCGAATCGGGACTGAAGTATCGGATCTTACGAAAGGGTACCGGCGAGAAGCCAAGTCTTGAGGACAAGGTCGTCGTCGACTACTCCGGTTGGCTCGACAGCGGGGTGGAGTTCGACAGCTCCTATCTGCGACGAGACTCAGCTGAATTCCGAGTCCGCGAAGTCGTTGACGGATGGCAGGAGGGTCTGCAGTACGTTCGCGAAGGCGGAATGATCGAGCTGGAAGTTCCGTCGGAACTCGGCTACGGAGAACTAGGCAGCCCAGGCAGCATTCCTCCCAACGCAACCCTGCACTTCCAAGTCGAGTTGCACGAGATCGTGAAGTAGCCGACCTACGGCCGCATCGCTTCGATGGCGTCGATGAGATCGTCGGCGCCGTGGCGAATGACGTCGCACACTGGCAAACCCAATTCGTTGCGAACACGCTCGCGCTCGGCTTCCGCCTGTTTGTCGTCAACCAGTCGGCTGTTCATCGCCACGCCGATCACGGTCGACGGCATCATTAACTCCGCGACCGTCTGATACGCATCGCGCAATTGCGACAGCGAACGGAGCGGAATGGAGTCCATGTTGTTGACTTCCGTTCGCCCCACCTCATAGCACAAAATCATCGCTTGGGGCAAACAGCCGTGCAGCAACCCGAGCGTCACGGCTGAGTAACGTGGATGCGCCAAACTCCCCTGGCCTTCGAACAGCAGAGTGTCGTGGTGCTGGTTGGCCAGGACCAGCTTCTCGACCGATCCGTTGATGAAGTCGGAGACCACACAGTCGATCGGGCAACCATCTCCCTCGATCAAGATTCCGGTCTGACCGGTGGCGACAAACTTGCTGTCGTGGCCACGTTTGCGAAGCCCACGATCCAGTTCAATCGCCACCACCATCTTGCCCACACAACAGTCGTGTCCGATCGTCAACACGCGCAAACAATCGTCGCGAATCCCCTGGCGGTTGGCGACATCATGTTCGTCGTTCTTGCGAACGTCGACCAATTGCACTCCCGACTTCTCGGCCGCGGCGACAAACTCGGCGTCGTCACTGAGAAAGTCGTGAAGCCCTGAGACGACGTTCATGCCCCGTTCGATCGCGCCAAGCACAATGGGACGCCAAGCGGATGGAATCTTGCCACCTGGAGGTGCGATCCCGATCATCAGGGCGTTGGCGTCTGCGGCATCGTCCAACGCGTCAATCACCGGAATGTCGCCACCCACGCCCAGTAGATCCTGAGACGTTTTGGCGTCGGTCGATGCATCCAGCACCGCAACGACCTGTTCGGGCCGGTAGCGAATCACGCTGCTTGCGGTCTTGGCAGTGATCGGGTCTGAATGGCCCTGGGTCAGGATCACCAGTCGGCGGTCGTTGCTCGTTGATGTCATTAAAAAAATCCTAGTCACACACTCTTTGCTGGTCGCTGCAAAGTACCTAGGCGCGATCAACCTAGCTACTGGGTCCAAACGTCACCTCTCGGGACGTGAAGCGTCAGTTTTGAAGTTGCGCTTACTAGGTCACCCTCCCGCTTGCGAGAGGGTCGGACGCAGACCAACGCCGCGCGTCGGTGCCCTCGGCCGGGGATGGCCCTCTCCGGCCCTTCGAGGCCGACTCTCCCGGAGGGAGAGTAAAGCGGTTGGCGCTCGGTCCTACTAGATATGCAGTGCAAACCATCTCCCACTAACGACAATCGCGACTACAGAACGCGTCAGCGAGGGGTTTTTCGTAGGTCGTTCCCTCGCTGCCGCGTCGGGTTGAGAATCAGTCGCAACCGGCGCAGACTGCTTAGTTCTGATCGGGATCCCCCAGCCCAACCATCTTGAGCAACTCGAGGGCGTTGGTCGTCGGCGAAACGCCGCTTCGCAACCGGTAGTCGAACGTCATGCGTTGATTCCCATCCGCGTCGGCGTGGATCGATTCTCGGAAATGCACCGTCTGAGCCACTGACGCAAGGGCCGGCTCGTCAGCTAGCTCCAAATCATGCGTCGTGATCGCGCCAATCGTCTGCGATTTCGACAGATGACTCAGCACATGGACCACAGCGATTTGCCGCTCGCGGCTGTTGGTACCCTGCAAGATCTCGTCCAACAGGAACAGCAGCACGCGGTCCTCACTGACCGATAAACGGGCCGCGTCATCGACGACCCGCTTCAGTCGCTGTAGCTCGGCCATGTAGAACGATAATCCGTCACCCAGACTGTCGCTGACACGAATGCTGGTCGCCATCTCCAGAGGTGGCAACTGAAACTGTGTCGCGCAGACCGGCGCGCCGACTGCCGCGAGCGCGATATTCAGGCCAATGCTGCGCAGCATCGTGCTCTTTCCCGACATGTTGCTGCCCGTGATCAGCAATAGCGTTCCGGGCGGCCCCAAGGTCACGTCGTTGCAAACACGATCATGGTCGCTGATCAGCGGATGGCCGATCGACGTCGCCGACAACTCGGCCGTGCCCGCATCGACCCAAGTCGCGCGGACCCAGTCCTGGTTTTCGTATCGAAGCGCTGCGATTGACACCAAAGCTTCAAGTTCGCCCAGGGCTTCAAACCAGTCGGGAACCTGGCCGCCGTGCCGCGACTGCCACGTTTCCAATCGCCTCAGGACACGGACATCCCAAAGGGCAAAAAACTGCATCGGCAAGTAAAGCAAGAAGGTCCCGGCCGACTTGCGGAGCGCGCCTGCCCGAGCGACCCGGGCCAGTTCACGCATTGCCCCAGCAGCTCCTGCTTTCGGTCCAGTGCCCGGCGGAGAGCCTGCGTCAGCCGTGATCTCTCCAATCAGTTGGTTGCGTATCCAATCCAGCCGAGTCCCCTGGCCAGCGGGCAACCAGGCGGCCGACTCGAACAGGTGCCGATAGTCATCGACCGCGTGACGGCTGGCCATCGCGACATCAAAGGCTTCATGGGCGTGGTGCAGGATAAAGCTGGTAAGCGCCGCGTTGCCAAACGCCAGCAACACCAATCCGGCAGCGGCAAATTGCAACCACTGGGGCGGAAGCCCGCCGAAGAACGACCCAAGCAGCAACGCCAGCAAGACGACTGCGATCAGGACCGACAGATTGGCCCAAGCCACCAGCCAGGCATGCCGGCGAAGCCAGGGCTGCGACGCCGCCCACTTCACGAACACGTCGGGGGAACCGCTTCCCCGCGCCACCTCGCGTGCAAGCCGATAAAACTCAAACCGTTCTTCTTCCAGGTCGGCAAGCGCCGCGACCGCGTCCGCGCGCTCGTCAGCCACCTCCGGGATGGCCGGGCCGCACAGGGCACGCCCGAGATGACGGATCCCCGGCTGCGTCGCCGCCATCGAGACGAATTGGAACAACGAGGTGCGACCAAAGTAATCGAGATCATCTGCAACATCTCGCTGCACCTGAGTCAATTCCAGGTCGTCGATCTGTGCGGGGCTCAGTTGGTACGGTTCCAGCCGCTCCCACCCTCGCTCCACACGCGCGATCAGTCGGCTCAAGATCAACGATTGCTGTTGGTATTGAGCCAGGCGATCACGCACACCCTCATTCAAGGTCGCAACCACCAAGAACGCGAATGCGGCGATCGCTGCCAGCACCAAATACGTACCGCCGTAGGCCTCGGAGAACGAGAACAGCAGAAACAGCGACAACGCCACCAAGAACAAGACCACGCGGACCGACCCATATTGGCGATCAACTCGCCGAGCCTCTGCGGTGGCTTCATCGATCGATTTCAGCCGCTGGCGGTACTGTGTTTCCGCGACCGACAGTTCACGGGCTGGTGGTTCCATCAATGACTTTCAGGGCAATGCGATCTTGAAGGTTGGGGCGGAAGATGGTCAGCAACAACAGTGGTAGGAACCACGCGATGTAGAGACCACCGCCCGAGCTGTGCCAAAACTGCGTCGCCACCATGACCGCTGCAGTACATGCGATCAAGCTGCCCAGGTTTTTCTGGGCGGGCCAGGTGGCGAACAGCGCACTTAGGATCACGAACAGCACGATCACCGGCAACA
>JBCCUO010000185.1:0-6917 GCA_039196805.1 Planctomycetota bacterium
CCGGCAGCCAGTCGTTCGGAAGGATGTTCGATGGCGTACGCGAGGTCCCGATTCGCGCTGATAGATTGTTCGATGGCACGCGCGTATTCGCTACAGTCACGACAGTCCTCGGATGCGGTCCAACTGCAGTCGCTTGTCGGCTCAAAGCAATCCAGATCGCAACTTCACCGCGGATCTTGCGCTTCAAACTGAACAGCGATGCGGCGGCTTCCAAGCGAGATTTGTTGGAACGTAACGTCGTCGCGTCGGGAAGATTTGCATTGAGTCCATTTCGCACCGTAGAGTTGCTGAGAAATCACGGGGCTGAGAAACGTCTGACATCGCCTGACGTTGGGACGGCAGAGAGCGATGAAGATTCTGATCGTCGAAGACAACGCGTTGCAGCTCAAGTGCATTCGTCGTGAACTGGACAGGTCGGGCATGGACTGTTCCATCGATCACTGTGTAAGCCTTCAAGAGACGCTTGAAGTCTGTCAAGCCGGATGCCTGCACCATGACGTAATTCTATTGGACCTGCACCTGGGTGATTCACAGGGCATCGATACCCTGGAGACCGTTCAAGCGGTCGCCGACAAGCCGATCTTCGTTCTGACGTCCGATGCAAACGAACTGACCGCCAGCCAGGCAAAGAACTTGGGGGCAAGTGGATTCCTGGTCAAGAACGCGGGTATCGCGGACAGAATCAAGCAAACAATCTTGACATCGATCGCCCAGCATCGGGGCCACGATCAGCGGAGCCGCGAGATCGATGTGCGAACGCGAGCCAGCAAGCTGGACGGTTTGACGGGCGTGTTGAATCGAAGTTTCTTTGACCAACGCCTCATCGATACATGGAATCGGTCCCGTCAGTCGCAGCGTCCGTTTAGCGTCATCATGGTCGACTTGGACCACTTGGGTGCGATCAACCTTGACCACGGTCACGATGCGGGCGACTTCGTCCTTCAGCAAACCGCTGCGTCGATCACGACACTTACCCGTCCCGGTGATTACGTCTGCCGATACGGCGGCGAAATGTTTGCCGTGATTCTGCCAGAGACCGAATCGCAACTGGCCGTCTCGATCGCCGAACAGATCCGAACTGAAATCGGATCGATCACCATCGACGCGGGGGAAGCGACGATCCGCGTCACGGCCAGCCTGGGCGTTGCGCAAGTGACCAGCGAATGCCAAGAAGCTGACGATGTCGTTCGCCAGGCCGCCCAGGTGCTCGAGCAGGCCAAGCGACTCTCACGCGACCGCGTCGTTGTCGCATGCTACTCGCCCGCCTGATCATCGCGGTTCATTGAGGCGTGTGACGCAAGCGTGATGAGGCACTCACTGCAACCATTCGATCGGTAACCGGTTGGCCAGGATCAGAAATCCGGCCCCCATCAAGTGCAACACAATGACCAGCGGCGCGACCCAACGCACCCAAGTCGTCCACGGGATCTTGGAAGCTCCCAAAACGCCCATCAACACAGCAGATGTCGGCACAATGACGTTGCCAAAGCCATCGCCAAACTGAAAGGCAAGCACGCCGACCTGTCGATCCAGACCGATCAGGTCGCACAGTGGTGTGACAATTGGCATCGTCATCGCGGCTTGGCCGCTGCCCGACGGCACAAAAAAATTCAGCATGGCTTGCACCATCATCAACGCAGTTGCTCCCCAATCCGTCGAGACGGTTTCCAGTGGCGTGGCCAAGCCATGAAGGATCGTGTCCAGCACCTTTCCACGTTGCAAGACCATCACGATGCCTGCTGAACACGCGATGATCAGCGCGGGCTCAACCATCAACTTGGCGCCGCGAACGAACTCGTCGGACATGCGCTGGGCCGAGAATCGGGTCAGCAAGCCGCAGACCACCGAGCAGACGACGAACAAAGCAGCCATCTCGTCGATGTACCAGCCCCACTGCGCAACTCCGAACCCGCTGACGAACACCGACCCCAGCGCGACCGCAACCACGATCCACTGTCCCACGGATGGTCTCTCGGCGCTTGATTGCTCAGTTGCCGCCCACTCACCTCGCTGCGCCGCATCCAATGCTTGCGTCGGTGAACGACTTGGATCCCGTTCGACCCGACGCGCCCACACCATCGTGAAGGCGATCCCCACCAGCGTAAGACAAAACCAAACGATATACCGGAGAAACAGGCCGCTCAGATAGGGAAGTTCCGCAATCCCCTGGGCGATACCAACGGTGAACGGATTGAAGAAGGCACCAGCGAATCCGACCTGAGAGGCAAGGTAGCACATCGCGACGCCCGTGATCGTGTCGTAACCGAGTCGCAGCGAGAGGGGCACCGTGATCAGTACAAATGCGATCGTTGTTTCGCCCAGACCAAAGACCGCGCCGCCGAGGCTGAAGAGCGTGAAGCTGACGGGGATCACCGCCCATTTGGCGGGTCCTTGCCCGATACGCATCACCACCCATGCCAGCCCCTGGTCGATAGCACCGGTCGACAGGATGACGCCGAAGGCTCCTCCCAGTAGCAACACAAACCCGATGATTTGAGCCTTGTCGACAAAACCGTAGATCGGTGCCAAAAGAACGTTGGAGGCAGCGGAAAGGGCGCGCCTCCCAAGCCCTTGCTCGCTTCCAAGACGCCGGTAGCTGCCTGGAATCACAGCCTCCCGTGTGAGTCCACCCACCGGAACGAGCACAAGTTCACCCGGAACAAGCCGAGTCACCTGAGTTTCGCCGGATCGACTTCGCAGTTGGTCCAGGGACTGAAGATCCGCCCCCGTCACCTCGGAGATCCGCTGCAGCGTGTCGCCCTCTGCGACGGAATAAGAAACGAGATTGGGAAATCGCTTCTCGACGCGTTCGAATTCGCCCCGCGGCAAGACCAACGTCGCGATCGCGGCCATCAATAAAACAACCACCAGAATCACCAGCGCGGGCGGCATCGCGAACTGGCGCTTCGATGTCTGAGTGGCTTTCATCAATCTCCAACTACTTTGTCGCCCTTTCGCTTGGCGATTCGCTCCTCGATTCCCGATCGTGCCGTGATATCCAGCCGCACATTCACGGCCATCAATCCTGCGTTCTCACCACCGACGTAAAAACGCGTGCGTTCGTCCGCTGAGAGTGAGTAGTCGAAGTTGGCGTCTTGCGAAAGGGCGGGCTGAGCCGGATTGGCGGCAACCGCCTTGATCATCTCTGCCACGACGTGACGATCCCACATGTCGGCAAATCGAATCGGCACTCCAATGTCAGGCCGATCGGTTGCCAGAGCCACTCTGGATGGGGCCGGTTTCAGTTCAAATGACTTGCCGTTGAACTGATCGCCATCACCCAACAGATGAACGCGAGCATCCCGTCGGTCGTGATTCTGCCGGGTCATCGACCGCGAGTCGATGATCGTGACCGCCTGGTCGCCAACGGCTCGCATCCAATGGTCGCCAAGGTCAACCACCAACGCTCGGTTTTCACTCACCCCGAAACCGAACTGCGCTTCTTCGGTCGCTTCCACCGCGATCAGCAGACGCCCAAAACGTCCTCGACGGAGAAAGTGCTGGTCGGTGATTCCGTAGGGAAAGAAGCCCATTCCTTGGCCGACGCATACTCCGGGCCCGTCAATGATCTCCGTTGCTCCCAACAGCAGAGCATCTTCGCTACGTCCGCTGCGGATCATGGGATCCGACATCATTGCGGCACCGGCTGATGTGCCTCCGATGGTACCGCCTCCCGAAAGCACATCGCGAGTCGCTTGATAGCTGACGGTGTCCTGACGATCGGGGCGCATCGCGGCGACGATGCGACTTTGGTCCCCGCCGGTGAACCAAATGGTTTGGCAGCCGTGCAACTTGTCAGCGCACGCTTGCTCCTTGGCGTACGCTGGATCCTTGTTGGTCAAGTTCGTGTCAAAGACGTTGGACGGATTCACTGCGAACTGCTGAATATCCTGGACGGTCAGCGGTCCCGAACGTTCAGGAACGCCGCTTGCCAGCGGCACAACCCCTACTTGGCTCTCTTGTGTGACTCCCTCCAGAAACGCATCAAACACAGTCTGATTCATCGGATCGAGCGCACCCCCAATCACGACCAATCGCCCCGTCGATTGGGCAAAGCTGGGCGTGGTCAGCAGACCAAACGTGATTAGGACGGCGAGTCCGCGAAGTGAATTCTGAATTCGCTCTTGAACGCTCAACGAGGTTTCCTCAACGAAGGCTGGATGGTTCATGCATTCCTATCGATCAAATGCGACTGCCCAAACGGTGAGACAGATCAAATCATAACTGACTGAATGCGTTCCCCAGTTCCCCGGCGGCGAACGCGTCGACGCTGCTTGTTTGCCGCTCTGCTAATCGTTGCTTCGTTGGGGTTGAACGAGCACCGAAAAGGGGTCAAAACCAAGCTATATGGGCCGCTCTCGCTCTTTGAGCCAAAAAGAAACGCGAGAGAATCGATTCTCTCGCGTGTCTCTAGAGGCTACTTCAGCTGGTGCGACCATCACTCGCCATCGCTGACCTAGAAGTTGTCGCTCTCGACGATCTCGCTGCCGGCCTTTGTGCCAAGAGCGCCCCAGATTCCGTAGGGGCTTTCCGAACCGGGCGACCGGTTGCCGCTTGCTCCCAAGTGCACGGTACCGATGCTGCTGTCCCCCGCCTCGATCTGTTCGGTGACGAATCGGACGGCTCCGTCGGTGAACAATGCGTGAACACCGCCGATATGCCGACTACTGGGGGGACAAATGCCTTGTCCGGTGTCATCGAACACGGTGCACACTTCGCGATTGGGTGGCAAAATCGTGTTAACGACTGTGTACAGGTTCAGGCCGCTGGCCCAGCGGAAACCGCGACCCTGATTGGACGCCACAAGGTCAGTGACGTTGTCCGCCCAAAACTTCGGCCGTGCCGGATCGATCTCCCCGTTGCGCGAACAGGCCATCGGATCGTTACGAACGTCGGAATACCACTTGAACCCGTGAGCATGCGTGGTTGCCTCACGAACACCAAGATCGGTCGCAATCTCAGCAGCCGCGATCGTGTTGGAGAGGCCGTCCAAAATCTCACTGAACTTGGTCGTCACCCGCGTCACGTAGACCCCGCGACCAGAGGCTCTGATCTGGCGCGCACGACTGTTGCTGGGAACCTGATCCCGCCAGAAAGGTCCCACGTCGTGGTAGGACACGGCATCACCAAGACAGGCCGCGTAGTTGGTGCGTCCCATGGCGGGTTGCCCGCGGCCGGGGTCGCTGGGACATCGCAACGTCGAGATCTCAGTCATCCACGGCGCGTAGGCCGTGTTTCGTTGGTTCGTACCCGATCCATGAACGTTGTCTTCGTCCGTTGGCGTGGGACCCATGGCAGGCCACGGGGGACTCCGGGGTGTGTTGGGATTTGTCAAATCCAACGTGCTGGGCTGTGAAATCTGCTCCCACAACGCTTGCTGTTCAAAGAAAGGCGTGAGCCCAACAAAGATGCTCAGCGTCATGTGGTTGCTTTGATCACTCGGCTCAAACCAGTCGGCCCCAGGGGTATGAGTTCCCCCGTTGTGTCGAGGAAGCTGCTTGTACGCCGCGTGATAGTTCTGCATGGCCAAACCAATCTGGCGGAAGTTGTTGCTGCAACTCATCCGCCGAGCGGCCTCGCGGGCCTGTTGCACCGCTGGCAGCAACAAGCCCACCAAAACGCCAATGATCGCGATCACGACCAATAGCTCCACCAAAGTGAATGCGTCTCGAAACGCAACACGTTCTCGTGTCATAACTCCGTTCGTCCAATCCCGTAACTGGGTAACTATGAAATCAATCCGACCAAGGATTTGCCTCGATCGTCCGCCGTAACAAGTGCACCCCGCCTAGTTGGTAGCTGTCCTACCTCAGTCGTCCGCGATGACTGTGGGGAGCGTTCGGCTACCCGCCCCCGCCTTTGATCTTCTCTGCCGGTCAACCCACGCACACGACAGTGGCAAAACGATACGTTTGCCAGGCCCGAGCATCCGCTGCCAACGGTGAACGTCCGCACCGCCGCTACCGTTGTTCGCCGCGGTCTCCACCGCTTCGCATGGCATCCAACTTCTGTTTGTTCTCGGACTCTTGTTCGTTTAACTGATAGTCTTCGGTCGGCTGAATCACTTGATTGCCCGACTCTTCGCAACCGATCGATCCTAGCGCGACCGAGGCAATGAAGAGGAGCCAAAAAGAACTACGAGCCATTGGTGGAATCCCTGTGAGTGAACATCGACACCACAGGTTTTAGTAGCGAAATACAAAGTACAAAGCCGCAAATTTCAACGATTTCGACTAGGGACTGATCAGCTCCCCTAGCGCAGCGTGAGGCAAGAAACGTTCGACCGTGACCGTGTACGGATTTCCGAACGTCGTTCAAAGAAAGCTCAGAGCTGTGCTTGAATCAACGTGCGGGCGGCCGCCTTGCCCTGTCCGACAAGCTTGGTCGACCGGGTGGCCAGAGCGGTAATGATGAGGCCGTCCAGCAACAAATCTAGTTGTTGCGTCAATGCGGAGGGGTTAGCGGCGCCCGCCTTCTTCGCGAGCGCGCGAATCCGCTGGTTGACCAGCTTCTTATGTTGAAGCGTCGCCTGACGAATCGATTCATCGCGGGAACGGCATTCGGCAATCGCGTTCATGAACAAGCATCCGGAATACCCTTCCTGCCGGAACCACGACTCCATCGCGTCGAACATCGCCATCAACTGTTCGCTGGGCGATTCGGCTCGTGATTCAATCTCGCTGAAGAACCATTCCCGCCACTGTTCACCCTCAGCGCCCAGCGCGGCCGCAATCAATCCAGACTTGGATCCGAAGTGGTGATAAAGCGTCCCCCGAGCCGATCCGGACTCGTCGATGATTTGATCCACGCCGGTCGAATGGATCCCATGTTGCTTGAACAGACGCATCGCCGTTTCCAGCATGCGTTGGTCTGCAGTCATCTCATCAAGCTCAGCCATGTCGTCTCAGTTCCTCGCG
>JBCCUO010000186.1:0-6907 GCA_039196805.1 Planctomycetota bacterium
CGGAATCGGCCGATTTACCGGCCGCTCAGGCAACCCTTGCGAAGAGAAGCGAACAGCTGGAAAGCGACGTGCGAGCCTATGCCCAGCTGAATTCGTAGCCAATCTGGGTTGTCCCATTTTTGACGACTCGCGAAACTTTGGGCGAACCGCACGAGTACCTCTTCCAGGTCCAGCTCCCGTTCGCCGGGGGTCCCTCCCGTTTGCCGGGGCCTGTCCCCGTTCGCCGGGGCCCGGGGCCTGTTCCCGTTTGCCGGGAGACACGTGTTGTGCATAAACCAAACCGCCCTCAATAAGGACGCGATTACTCATGGGTCTGATCTCCACCTCACTACGTCGACGACTGCAGGTCGCGGCCATCACTTTCTTGTCACTGGCCGTGACTGGGCTGGCGCCGGCCTGGGCGCAGGAGCAGTTGCAGCCCCAGCCAGCCGCAGCTCCAGCGGCGGGTGCGAATCAGCCTTTCCTAGTCGTCACCTTGGGAAGCCTGAACAAGCTGACCCAGGACTTGGACTACGTTGCCGCAGTCGCCGGGCAGGCCGACATGGCAATGACCGCCAAGATGTTCACGGGCATGTACGCCAGCGCGGTCGACATGAATCAGCCGATCGGCGTGATCGTATCGCTGGTTCAGGGCGCCCCGGAACCTGTGATCCTGTTGCCAACAGCCGACGTGAAGACACTGTTGAAGATGGTTGAAGGTCAAGTCGGACCGTCAGAAGAGCTTAATGACGGCACGATGGTGATCAACGCCATGGGCAACAACGTCTACATCCGACAATCCGGTAACTGGGCCTACCTGGCCCGCAACCGGGATCTGTTCTCAACCGTTCCGGCCGATCCGGCGGGATTGTTTGACGGCTTGGGAAACAACTACAACCTCGCCGTAAGACTCCGTGTGCAAGATGTCCCGGTTGGACTGCGTGACATGCTGATCGGCCAAATCCGTCAAGGGTTTGAACAGTCGATGCAACAGCAGGGCGGTGACGAAGGTCGCGAAATCGCCGAAAACTCGCTACGCCAGTTCGAACAACTGCTGGACGAAACCGACGAGCTGATGTTTGGAATCAACGTCGACAGCGCCAGAAAACAGTTGGCCATCGACACGATGGCGACCGCGGTGCCAGGATCCAAGATGGCGGCGATGTACGCCGGACAGCAGGCGATCCCGTCGCAATTCGCGTCGGTCATCCGTCCCGACGCCGCGATGTACTATCACGGTGCCACCTCGATCGGCCCAGAAACGATCGACCAAACCAGGGATAGCCTGCAAGGTTCGATTGGCATGATCAAGAACGCTCTGGAGCAACAGGCCGATCTTTCCGCGACCGATCAGGAAATGGTCAGCAAGTTGGTCGATCGGGTTGCCGACTTGACGATGAATTCAGTGGCCGAAGGCAAGACGGATGCGGGCGCCGTGTTGCTGACAGGAAATGGCAAACTTGAGTTCGCCTTGGGTGGATTCGTGGCCGATGGCAATGAAGCAGCATCCATCGTCAAGGATCTTGCCAAGGAAGTCGAAGGAAAACCGGATGCGCCGCGATTCATGTTCGACCAGCAGACCTATGGTGGCGTCACGATGCACGTCGTCGAGGCGGATGTACCGGCAGAAGCTGACGAGGCACGCAAGGTCTTTGGCGACACGCTTCGTGTCCACATCGGAACGGCCCCCAAGGCGGTCTATGTGGCACTGGGTGACGACAGCGTTCCGCTGCTGAAGTCGCTGATCGATGGTGGCAAATCGGATACTGGAGCCGCCGGACGACCTCTCGGTCAGATGCGAATGACCATGATGCCAATCCTCCAGTATGCTCGATCGATCGAAAGCAATGAGATGATGGACCAGCTGATCGATGCCTTGGCTCGATCAAGCGACCAAGGCCTGGTCACGTTCACGACAGAGAAAATCGAAAACGGAGCCGATTCCAAGATCCGAATTGGCGACGGCATCCTGCAAGCGATCGGAGTTGCCGCCAAGGCAGCCAACGACGCGCGCATGAACAACGCCAACCAGTTCTGAGTGCGAACGAAGCGAATCTGTTTCGACACGGCGGCAAGCCTGGCTTGCCGCCGTTTTTCGTGGGCTGGACCTCCAGTCCTTTTCCAGAAGAAACAATGAAACGATCAAGACTCTATTGGGCGATTGCAGCTGTCTGCGTCGCGCTGCTGATTTGGCGTTGGGGAAAGACGAGCGAGGACGCCGAGTTTGAGGGACCGGTTGAATTGGCGACCGATTCAATAGGCGTCGACGATCCGTCAGCTCAGGCGAAGCGAGCCGAGCCCACGATCGAGGATGTGTTGCGGCTTGCCAGAGCGGCACAAGAAGCGATGGTCGCCAACGTCGACGACTACACCGCTCGCTTCGTCCAACACGAACGCGACTCCAGCGGTGTGCTGGGCCAACCCACGGTCATGCAGGTCAAGATTCAAACACGACACCAAGGCGGACAGGAGGGCAGTCCGATGCGTGTGTACCTCAAGTTCGTTGAGCCCGCGAAGGTGGCCGGTCGTGAAGTCATCTGGGCCAAGGACCTGCACAACGGCAAGCTGATCGTCCATGAAGCCGGATTGTTGGGCTTGGTCCCATTGCCTCCACTGGATCCCACAGGCGTCATCGCCATGCAAGGTCAACGTTTCCCGATCTATGAGATTGGGCTCACCCGCTTGGTGGAGCAGTTGATCGAACGAGGAGAGGAGTACCAAGAGGATCCCGGCGTGCGTGTTGCAATCGAAGAAGACTTTGACTTCGACGGCGAGAGCACGACTCTGATTCAAATCCGTCGTTCGACGCCCAATCCGGAATCCGAGACCGACTTTTCACTTGCCGAAGTGTTCATTGATCCCGAGCGGCAACTGATTCGGCGGTATCGAAGCTATGGATGGCCGCAGACCGAAGGCGACGACGCGCCGCTGGTCGAGTCCTACACGTATGAGGACATCCAGCTAAACGTCGGACTCAGCGACGAAGACTTCGACCCCAAGAACCCCGAGTACAACTACCCGTAGGACGTGGAGGAGGCGACGCGCAAGTAAACGGGAGCAGTACTCTTTCGTACTCTTGCTTGGTGATGCGGTGCTCCTCATCGCAGATGGTGGCAACGGGCGATCGTAGCTCGGCGAACATCACCGGTTCGCGGCTCGGTGGCTTCCTGCTTCGTGAACTGGGACTGCGTCCCAGCCTATCGAACACCCACCGCTTCGCGGTTCCCACCCCGATCGCTGGCAGGCCGCTTATCATGTTGCAGTCGCTGTGGCGGTACGGGCTTTGTCGCCGAGTGTCTTGCTTCACCCTGGGAGTTCCATCCGTGCACTTTCTGAGATTACTTTGCGGGCTGACGTTGATAATGATTGGTCAAGCGACTGGCGCTGCAGACGATCGGTTCCCGGCAGGTTCCTATGACCGCCCGTCGGGGGATCCTCATCAAAGCCGGTCCACCGTGATCGCAACCAACGGCATGGTCGCGACCAGTCATCCGCTTGCCGCGTCTGCTGGATTGGACATTCTGAAAGCGGGAGGCAACGCGGTCGACGCTGCCATCGCCACCAACGCGATGCTGGGACTGGTGGAGCCGATGAGTTGCGGCATCGGTGGCGACTTGTTCGTGATCTACTGGGACGCCAAGACCGAGAAGCTCTACGGACTCAATGCCAGTGGACGCAGCCCCTACGCGATCAACCGTGCTGTCTTTACTGATCGTGGACTGACGACCATTCCACGCGAAGGGCCGCTGGCATGGAGCGTTCCAGGCTGTGTTGATGGTTGGTTCGAGCTTCACGAACGCTTCGGCACCAAGAGTCTTTCGGAGATTCTGCTTCCTGCGATCGACTATGGCAAGAGCGGGTTTCCGGTCACCGAAATCATTGCCGGGTATTGGCGGGGCGCTGAGACGCAGCTCGCAAAGTATGGCGACTCAGCATCGACGTTTCTGATTGACGGCCGTGCTCCCCAAGAAGGGGAACTCTTTCGCAATCCAGATCTTGCTGCGACCTACGAGCTGATCGGATCGAAAGGCCGAGACGAGTTTTATCGAGGGTCGATTGCGAAACGATTGGTTGAGTTCAGTCAAACCAATGGCGGCCTTTTTTCGATGAAGGATTTTGCCGACCACACATCGACTTGGGTCGAACCGGTGTCGACTTCGTATCGCGGATACGACGTTTGGGAACTGCCACCCAATGGCCAGGGAATTGCCGCACTACAAATGCTCAACGTGCTGGAGGGCTACGATCTGCAGGCCATGGGACGTGATAGCAGCGATTACCTACACGTATTGGTCGAAGCCAAGAAACTTGCGTTCGCCGATCGCGCGAAATTCTATTCCGACCCCGACTTCAATCAGCTTCCGGTCGCCGGACTGATTTCGAAAGCGTACGCGGACCGGCAGCGCGAACGTCTCAAGACGGCCAAGGCTGCCACGGATGTGCCTGCGGGCGCCCCCCAGCTGCAGCATGGCGATACGGTTTACTTGACCGTCGTCGACAAGGATCGCAACTGTTGCTCGTTCATTCAAAGCAACTATTACGGTTTTGGCTCGAAGGTGACACCGGGTGACCTCGGTTTCGTGATTCAAAACCGTGGTGCCCTGTTCGCGCTACAAGAAGAGCACTTCAACCGACTTGAGCCGCACAAACGCCCCTTTCACACCATCATCCCCGCGATGGTGACCAAAGGGGGCAAGCCATGGCTAAGCTTCGGAGTGATGGGAGGCGACATGCAGCCACAAGGTCACGTCCAAGTGCTGGTCAACCTGATCGACTTCGGGCTGAACGTGCAAGCGGCTGGCGACGCTCCTCGCGTGAGACATGTTGGCTCGGCTCAACCTACGGGCGTTGCAATGGCGCCCAACGGGGGAACGATCAACGTCGAAAGCGGCATTTCCGAAGCCGCAGTTCGAGGGCTACTCAAACGAGGTCACCAAGTCGCGAGGACCATGGGAGGCTTTGGAGGCTATCAGGCGATTCGAATCGACTGGGAAAACGGAACGCTTCTTGGGGGCACCGAACCGCGAAAAGATGGCATCGCGATCGGCTACTAGCGGGACATCGCCACCCGGTCGCTCCTCGCGGCTTTTGACCGGCTTGGGAAGGAAGGCGAATTGGCTGCGTTCAGGGCATGATCAATTCGCAGGTCACGTCCTTGGCTTGCTAGCGTGGTAAGTCAGCGGGCGTGTGGGGTGAAATGTCCATGGGCGGATGATCGGGGTCAATGCGTTCCCCCTGCCAATACCAGCCGTCCTTTCTCTTCTCCAACACTCGTGACTTTGATCCTGCAATCAGGGGTGCCATATCGGTGCGCAGGGATTGCCGTAGGCGATCGGCAATTTGGTTGTGCTGCGCGTCACCGATCAGATTGGTTTGTTCGCCGGGATCGTCCAGCAAGTCATAAAGCTCTTCGCTTCCATCGGCGTAGTGAATCAGGCGATAGCGTTGATCTCGGATCGACTGGTTGCCCGGGTTGTGATCCGTGATCGCGGGTCGAGACCTGACCCGACTCGGCGATTCAATCTGTGGCACAAGCGACACGCCTTCCAGTCCGTCGGGCATTCGAGCTCCAACCAACTCGGCCAACGTCGGAAAGATGTCCAGCAGCTCGGCTGGCGAATCACACTTAACGTTCTCGGGGATGTTGGGCCCGGCAAACATCAGCGGAACATGGGTCGAACGTTCCCAAAGCGTGGTCTTGCCGGTCATGTTCTTTTCACCCAAATGGTATCCGTGATCACTCCAGAGGCAGATGATCGTGTTGTCGCGCTGTGCCGAGGCGTCGAGTGCGTCAAGCAACCGACCGACCTGGGCATCGACGAACGTGATGCAGGCCAAATACGAATGAACGAAGTTCCGATGGTGATCGTGCTTTTTCAGCCACGCCAGCCTCGGCTCGGGGTGATACCAATGGGTCAGCCAAGCGAACGGGGAACAGTCCAATCGGTCGTTGGGATCAATCAGCGGAAGCGCAAGGCGATCATGCGAGTACTGATTCCAGTACTGGGGCGGTGGATAGCAAGGCACGTGCGGCTGAAAGAACCCGCAAGCGATCAGCCATGGTTTGTCCCGTGGTGCCTGGTCGATCTGTTCAACACACCAAGACGCGACGTCATAGTCGGTCTTCTCGGATTCCTGATGCTCAAACAATCCCCAGTCCACCCACGGGTTGTTTCCGATCGGCGCCGGAGTGACGAGACGTTGTGGGGGAAACTTACGGGGCAAGCCGACCGGTCCGATGTGGTCAAACTCTTCCTCGTTGCGGCCATGGGTGGCGTGATAGATTTTGCCGGCCGAGTAGGTTGTATAACCCTGTCGGCGAAAGAACTGGTTCAGGCTGATCCGCGTCCGCCACGCATCGGTGTCGCGGAAGAAAGGAGCCAGCCCATAGATCCCGGTCGTCGATGGACGCAACGATGTCATCAAGCTGCAACGTGACGAATTGCACAGAGGCGCTTGGCAATGGGCGTTCGTGAATATGATTCCGCGCTGCGCCAATCGATTCAAGTTGGGCGTCAGGACATCAGGGTGCCCGCCCAGCGGTTCAATCCAATCATTCAGGTCGTCAACGCCAATGAACAGGACGTTTGGAGGCCGAGTGGACGGATCGCGTATGGGCACCAAATCGTCCGCGCGCAGATCCGAGGCGACGAAAACAGCAAGAAACGCAGCTGTCCAAGAGAGCATCGGCGGTCGCGTGCGATTACGTTTCAGCAGAAGAGATTGGATCATAGGTCACTTTCACGCGGGCGGATCAAGGACCAGGAACAGTTCGATACCGGATCCGCACTGATTGTAACACGAGCCACCCAAGCACCAGATCTACATAAAGTTACATCGTCGAAGACGTCTCCTCGTGGCGTCATTCCCAAAACATCAATGCTGTTCGATACGATTAGGCTTGCGATTCAGACCGATTCGTCTCGAC
>JBCCUO010000187.1:0-6906 GCA_039196805.1 Planctomycetota bacterium
CGGGATCATGGGCAAGTTCACATCGGTGATGCCCGCAGCAATCATGGCGATGCTGTTGGTATCGCTGATCGAATGCGTCACGATCTTGCCCTGCCACTTGGGGCACAAAGGCAGCCTGCTGTTTCGCGTCTTCGATGTTGTGTTTTTCGCCTTCAAGTGGACGCTGCCGCTGGCGAATGGGTTGAACAAGGTGGCGACCGGATGGCTGGACGTTTACATCCGTCGCGTCTACACCCCCACACTCGGTTGGTCCCTGCAGAATCGATCGGTCGTGATGTCTGGGTGCGCGACAGCGCTGATACTCACTTATGGCCTGTACAACAGTGGGATCTTGAAGTTCAGCTTCTTTCCACGCGTCGACGGCAACACCCTCAGTGCCAATGTGGTGTTTCCCGATGGTTCGCCCGAGAGCTTGACGATCGATGCGACTCAGCGCGTCGAGGACGCTTTTTGGCGCGTCGCTGATCGGTACGAGTCCCAGGGCAAGCCGATCGCCAAGAATTCTTATCGCGTCGTCGGTGCCGCGATCGGGGGAGGCGGGTTTGGCAGTTCCACGCCGGCCGGATCGGGCGGTCACAAGGGCAGCGTCGAGATCGAGTTGCTGAAGGCTGAAGAGCGCGGTGTGCCGGCGCGTGCCATCGTCGAACAGTGGCGAGAGGAAGTGGGCACGATCGTCGGTACCGAGGAGTTGACGCTTGGAACTCGATCGTTCGGACCGGGGGGAACGCCGATCGAATTCAAACTACTGGGCGGATCCGACTCGGTCGAGCAACTGGAAGCAGCCGTGGAACGCTGCAAAGAAAAGCTGGCGGAGTATCCCGGCGTCTATGAAATCAAGGACGACTCGGTGTTGGGCAAGTGGGAGTATCGTTTCCGAGTCAAACCCGAAGCGTTTGCCATGGGAGTCCGCACCTCCGACTTGGCGGAAACCGTGCGAGCATCGTATTACGGCGAGGAGGTGATGCGGATTCAGCGTGGTCGTCACGAAGTCAAGATCATGGTGACGTACCCACGCGAAGATCGTCGCTTGCTGGCCAACTTTGACGAAATCCGAGTTCGATTGGACGACGGGATTGAACGTCCGATCACCGAGCTCGCGGAGAAAGACGTTGTCCGCAGTTACTCGGAGATCAACCGAATTGATCAGGCTCGTTCGATCACGGTCTCCAGCAACCTGGACGAGACGGTTGGGAATGCGGAAGAGATAGTCGCCGACCTTCAAGCGAGTTTTATGCCTGGACTCCTTCAAGAGTTCCCGATGCTTCGCGTCCGCTGGGAAGGCCAGCAAGAGCGCCGCGCCGAATCGTTTGCGAGTCTGTTCAGTGGTTTTGCGGTCGCGCTGTTGTTGATGTTCGTGATGTTGGCGATCGAATTCAAGTCGGCAGTGCAGCCCGCTTTGGTGATGCTGATCATCCCCTTTGGGGCTCTGGGAGCGGTGCTGGGGCACGTGATCATGGGGATGCCACTGACGCTGTTCAGTTTCTACGGCATCATCGCGCTAACGGGGATCGTGGTGAACGACTCGATTGTCCTGATTGACTTCATCAACAATCGTGTCCGTGGCGGGATGCCCATCGGACAGGCATTGAAGGAGTCGGGTGTCCGCCGCTTCCGTCCCGTGTTGCTGACCACGATCACCACGATCGGTGGTTTGCTCCCAATCTTGATGGAGTCATCGATCCAGGCTCAGATTTTGATTCCGATGGCCACCAGCATTGCCTTCGGAGAGCTCTTCGCCACCGTCGTTGTGCTGTACCTGGTCCCTGTTAGCTACTCGTTGTACTGGAGTGCCGGAGGCCGGTTTGCCGTCGAAGAAACATCACAACCGACGGTCATGGTCGACGAACGTCCCGATCATTCTCAACCCGTTCCCGCTTGACGCGGGCCCGTCGGGCACCAACGTGATACCCACGTGCTCGCGCATTGCGGCTCATCTGGATCGCACCGCACTCATCAGCCGCTTGGCGCCAGCCTGTCGGGTCTCGCGACAAAACCCCGCACACTCGCCGGCTTGCTGAAGAAATCTCAGCCAGAAGCGCGAGCGAGAGGGACTTCATCGATCGCTTGCGCTTTTTGAAGTTTCGCTTATTGACTCACCCTCCCGCTTGGAGGTCGTGCGGTTGTTAGCACGAATCCTAGTCAGCCGGTTCGCTTAAGAATAAACAGAACGTCGGCCGAGTCTTTGTCGAACGGTTCCGGCTCTTCGATGTCATAAGCAAAGTTGTAGACCTCCGCGATTTCAAAAACATCGCTGACCTTGCGGAGCAATGCTTTCGCTTGCTGGGGGCTATACGTTCGCAATGGAAACTCGCTGCGGACGCGCTCGATCTTGCCGGAGCGTTTTGTCGCCTTGATCGAGACTCGGATCGATTCGGTGCGTGCGTCGGCATCGAAATCGATGACTTTGAAGGTGACGCTGATGCGCGTGCCTCCTGCGGTGGCGGTCCATCGCTCGGTGCTCTCGGGATCGGCATCCCAAGGCAAACAATGAAAGCCCAGGATGTAGAGTCCGCCGGGACGAACGTGCTCCGCCACGTCGCGCAGGTGCCTGACCGACGCCTGTTCGGTCATCAGATGGCGAAACGTGTTGAACGTGCAAAACGCAGCGTCGAATTGCCGTCCAAGTCTCATGTCGGTCATGTCGCCTTGGACGACCCCCGCCTCAAGCGACTTGCGACGCAGTTGCTTTCGAAGGTACCCGAGCATCGGTTCGCTGAGGTCCAGACCCGTGACGTTGTAGCCCAGCTGAGACATCGCGACGACCAATCGCCCGGTCCCACAGCCCGGCTCCAGCAGAGACTTTACCGGGCCATCGGCAAAACGCGCAAACGCCTGCTCGAAGAAAGCTACCTCCATCGGTGTTTCCTCGCGGAACCCCATGTCAAAGTATTGGGGATGGTCGTACCAAGAGGTCATGCGAAGCGTCCGTCGGCGTGTTTTAATGGGTGCAGGATTCGCGTTTGGCAACTGAAAGTGGTAACGAGTGGCGGTCTATTCTTACACCGGGATTGACGAACAAGCTGCGCAAGTGCGCGGGACGATCGCTGCCGACACTCCGCGCCAGGCTCGCGATCAGCTCAGGACGCAAGGACTCCGGGTCAAGCGCTTGATTCCGTGCGAAACGGCTGAGGGCCAGCGGGCTTGGCGTTGGGTGACGGTGCGGGCGGGACGGGGCCAGTGGGCGACCGCCGTCCATGAAATGTCGATGCTGCTGCACGCGGGTGTCCCTTTGTTGGACGCGATCGATACAGTCTGTAAGCAGAGCCGTGGCGGATTTCGAACCGCTTTGTTGCGGGTCCGTGACTCTGTCTCGGCAGGCGTTTCGCTGGCCGATTCGCTGGAGCAACAACCGGACTGGTTCGATTCGGCGTCCATCCAGATGGTTCGAGTCGGCGAAAGCAGCGGGACCCTCGAAACGGTCTTGTCTGAGCTTGCCGACTTCAAGTCCAAGCAACTACGGCTTCGCGATGCCGTGACGACGGCCCTGGTTTATCCGGTCTTCCTGATTTGCTTTGGGACGGCGGCGGCAGTTTTCTTGATGACGTCGGTGTTACCTCCGCTATTGGAAAACCTTCAAGAGACAACGGACACGCTGCCGTTTCCCACTCGGGTGGCCAAGGCGTGCAGCGACCTGTTGCTCGGCTACGGTCTCTGGATGTTGATCGGATTGATGTTGGTCGTCGTTGCGTTTGCGTTTTTGATGCAAACGACGCGTGGCCAGCGCGTTTGGTATCGGACCTTGTTGAAACTGCCGTTGATCGGCCCAATGGCGGTGAAACAGGGTGTGTCGCGGATCGCGATGATTGTCGGCACCCTGGCACGGAGCGGCGTGGAACTCCCGAAAGCGATCGAACTTGCTCGTGACAGCACGCGAAACGTCGTGTTCCAAGACGCACTCCGGCAGTGCGGGCAACGGATTGCCGCGGGCGAGGAGATCGCCGAAGCACTGGAGCAGAGCGAGGCCTTTCCCCCGCTGGCGGTACGCGTGTTTTCCGTTGGACAAGACTCAGGAAAATTGGACGAGATGCTGTTTCGACTGTCGGAAGACTATGATGAGCAGGTCGCAACGACTTCGGCGCGGTTGACATCGCTGCTGGAGCCGGTGCTGATCCTATTCTTGGCCCTTCTGGTGGGCTTTCTCTTGTTGGCAACGATCCTGCCGATCTTGGAGGCTGGAAATGTCATGTAATCGCAAACGGTCCGCTTTTTCGCTGGTCGAATTGATCGTCGTGATGGTGATTCTGGGAATGCTTGCCGGTCTAGTGGCGATCCGCACGCGAGGCTTCTTGATTTCATCGAAGCAGAACGCTGCCAAAGCGGAGATCGCCAACATCGTGAAGGCGCTCGAATCGTTCTATGCGTCTCAGGGCCGTTATCCGACCACCGACGAAGGGATCGAAGTCTTGGCCCAGAGAAGTGAAGCATGGCCGGAACCATTCTTGAACAAGTTGCCCAAGGACCCCTGGAAGAACCCCTACGAGTACATCAGCCCCGGTGCCAGCGAACCATATGAAGTGATCTGTCTGGGCGCCGATGGACGTGAAGGGGGCGAGGGGGAAGACCAGGACTTCAGCAGCGTCATGCTGGACGAGGATGCGTGAATTCGGTGGGATGAATCGTCAAATGCCGCTGGCCAGCGAATCGCGGCGGGCCTTCACATTGCTCGAGATGGTGGTGGCCTTGCTGATCATCGCCATCTTGGCCTCGGTCAGCGTGCTGTCGTTTCGCGGTTCGATCGATCGCCACCGATTGGAGCAGGGCGTCGATTTGGTCGCTCGATTTGACGCACGCCTTCGCCGCGAATCAATCCGCGCGAACCAACCGATTCGGGCGACCATCCGGCGCGATCGCGGCGAGTTCGTGATCCCTGACCGTGGTGTGAGCTGGGCGTTGCCTGGTCCGGTGGCTCTGGATGCGTTTCGTGTTGCATCACAAGTGTCGGCGCGACAATCGGTGGAGCTAGCGTCCGATCGATTTGGGCAATCAGCAAGCTACGCGGTCAAGTTGCGTGCCGGAAAGTTCCATCAGTGGCTGGTCGTACTGGGCGGGAGTGGCCAAGTCATACGAGTGAGCGACGAGGATCAGGTGGAGAGCTATCTTGAGCCACGGTAGTCGCAGCGCATTCACGTTGATCGAAGTCGTTGTCGGACTGACCCTGATGGCGACGCTGCTGGTCAGTTCCTTGCTTGCCTTCACAGCACACCGGCGCCAACTTGCCGCTGCGATGCGTAAGCAGCAGGCGATTGAACTGGCCGATGATCTGCTGTCACGATTGGAATCGTCCCGGGAAGGCATTCAACCTCTCAAGTCTGGGGCAGTCGCTGGGCATCCGAATTGGTTTTGGCAAACCAGGCTGATCGGCGTGACGGCACCGATGCGTTTCGAGTGCCAGGTGATACGGTTTGAAATCATCGATCGGACTCCCCGTGGCGACGCACGCGTTTTGACATCGGTGGACCTGTTAAAGAGGTTGCCGTGACACGTCGTAGCGGATTCACGTTGATCGAGTTGGTAGCGGCGACGCTGTTGACCGCGATGTTGATGGCCGGGCTGATGTCGATTAGCTGGTCGATTCTACGGGAAACCAGAAGAGTGAGGCTCTCAGAGGCTTCCAATCAGTCGTTTCAGCTCGCCGCGTGTCAGTTGCGTCGCGACTTTGGCAACGCCAATCGAATCTCGGTGCTACCCGGATCCATTCAGCTGATCACCTGGGACCAAGCCACGCATCGCGAGTCGTTGGTCGAATACCGTTTGGCGATCGTCGACGATCGTCGTGTCCTGCATCGCACATCAAATGTGACCGGGCGCCAGGTCTTGTGGAGTGGTGTCCTGACGATCCAATTCGAATCGTTGGCCGACGCTGATCCGGAGGCGTCCAGCCCCCTGGTCGTGAGCCCGCTGGAGGTTGCCTCTGGCAGACGCTTTGGTTCGACACCCGAGCGATTTGTCGTCTCCGTCCAATCATTGGACGGGCCAAGACTTTGGCGGGAGGTGTTTGACCACCATGAAGGCTAACAGACTGTTTCGAAGGTTCGTTCACCCTCCCTCCGGGAGGGTGAAATGGATTTGCAGACACCTATGCCCGGTGGGAGAGTGATGAAAGATCAAGCTTTGCCCGCATTGAATGGCCCATCCAAACCAGGCTTCGTTCTGCTGGTGGTGATCGCCGTGTTCGTCTTGGTGATCACGCTGTTGGGTCAGTTGGCTCGGATCAGCATGGACCGCAGCCTGGCGGCAGCGGATTCGGAAATCGCGCTGCGGGGGCGGTGGGCGAACCGATCGCTCGAATCGGTCCTGCTTTCCAGGGCTGCGAAACGATTCGATGAACTGGAGCAGCAGGCTGCAAAGACGGGTACGTTGCCGCAGTCGGTTCTTCGTGATCGTCTGGTTCTTGGGGGGATCGCGTATGACTTGCTACTGGCCGACGAGGGTGCCAAAGCCAACGTGGATGCGATCTATCACATGGCGGGTCGCGACGGTGCCACGCGGATGCTGAGCGAGACGCTGCCGCTGGCGTTTGGGCCCGCAATCGCCCTGAGCCCCGCCACCAAGCCTCAGCAATTCGAGTCGACGGGGCCAACGTCCAAGCTCCGTCGTGGGAACCAACTGAATGAAGACGACGAGGATGCTGGCGACGAGCCGACCGAAGTACCTCGTGCGTTTCGCAGTTGGGGAGAAGTCTTTCGTTTGCCTTTGCTGCGTGAGATGCCAGACCCCATCGATCTGCCGACCGCGACGCTGTCGGTCACCCTGTTTGGCAACGGTCAGTTGAACCTGAAACGGGCCTCGGACCAAGCCATCCTGTCGACGCTGTCGCCGGTGATCCAGAAATCGGCGGCGCAGCGAGTTCTGAGTCGATTTCGTGACAATCCGCGAATCGCCGGCGAGGTCTTGTTGCTTAACGAA